>DATBMM010000261.1:0-17003 GCA_036554825.1 Candidatus Limnocylindrales bacterium | reverse complement strand
TCCACGACGAGATCACCCAGCGCGGACTCGCCCCGCTCGACCGGCTGGAAGACGCCCGCCGACGACTGACGGCCTCGACCGGGTCGGTGCTGCGGGACTGCGGCCGGGGCTGAGGGGCCGCACGCCCTGGGATCGGCCCTTCGACGGGCCGGGTCGCATACTGGACGCTTGTCCGGGCGGTGGTGAAGGAGATGCGTCGCATGAAGGATCCCGAGATCGTCCAGCTCGAACCGCAGGCGACGGTCGCCGTCCGGGTCACCCAGCCGATGGCCGAGCTCGATCTGGCCGCCGCGTTCGATCGGGGCATGCCGCTCGTCGCGTCCCGGATCGAGTCGGGTGGTGGTCGGATCGGCGGGCCTCCGTATGGGCGGTACCACCGATTCGGCCCGGATGTCGTCGACGTCGAGATCGGCTTCCCGGTCGAGGCCGCCCCATCCGACTTGCCGACGCTCGACGCCGTGGCCGAGGGTGAGCCCGGGCAGTCCGAGCTACCGGGTGGGCCGGTCGCCCGGGCCATCCACCAGGGACCATACGACGGTCTGAGCGCGACGTACGACGCGCTCCACGAATGGATCCACGCCCAGCCCGGCTACGACGATGGGCCGGGGCCGTGGGAGTCGTACGTCGACGACCCGAGCTCGGCCGAGGATGCGTCGCAGATCCGGACCGAGATCGTGTGGCCGTTGGTCCGCACCTGAGTTCGACCGCCGACCTCGTCATGCCGCCGCCGCTCGGTGGCCGGGCGACATGATCCCCGGGTCAGCCCTTGGCCGTCCGTGCGCTGTTGGTCTCGATGACCTCGTCGATCAGCCGCTCGAGCTGACGGTCCGAGAGCTTCCGGCCGGCCTCGGACTCGATCCGTTCGCGCGCCAGGCGCAGCACCTCGTCCTTGGGGATCCGGAATCCGGCCGGGATACGGACACCCTCGATCTCCCCGCCCTTGATCATGTCGCGCACGGATCCCGCGGACCGCTCCAGGACCCAGCCGACCTGCTCGGTCGAAAGATGGTCTTCCATCGGCCCTCAGCTCCCTTCCAGGGCGTCCGTGTCGAGACGGATCTCGCGACCGTCGCCGTCGACCAACCGCCACCGGACCCCCAGCTCGCTGTCCCGTCCGTCGGCCAGCACCTCGGCGACCTCCGCGGCGGACGGTCTCGCGCCGAGCGCATGGATCGCCCGCTCGATGGCGAAGGCCGCGACCGCTGGTACCTCGCCGACGAGATCGCGACGGACCATCCCCTCGGGATCGTCGGCCCCGGCCACGCCCAGGCGTTCGATCAGCCGCGCGGCCCGGCGTCGCTCGGCCGGTTCGAGGTCGCGCATCCAGCGCGGCTCCTCCGGCTCCTCCGGCGCCTCGGCATCGGCCGTCTTTGCCGTCGCGCCCTTCGCCGTCTTCCCCGACTCGGCCGCGGGTGCCGCCGTCGGCTGGCGATCCTTGAGCGGCGACGACGGCGCCTCCTCCCCACGGGCCGCGACGATCGCCTCCTTCGCGGCCGTGAGGCTCTTGTACGGCCCGCGCACCAGTGGCAGCCCCAGGTCGTCGGTCTGCTCGGCGTCGACCACCGCCCACGTCCCCGACTGCGGCTCGATGGTGAATCGCTCATCGCGGGTCTGCCAGCGCCCGCCACCGAGCCGCTTGAGCCCCTCGTCCTTGTCCCCGGCCGCCTTCGCCGCCATCAGGCGCGACCGCGCACGAGGTCGATCAGTCGGCCGAGCACGCGCTCCCCGTCGGCGCGGAGCCCGTTGTGCTCGAATTCGTCGGTCTGCCAGACGCGGATGCCGCGGATGGTCGCGGCGGTCTCCTCCGCGAAGTCGCGTTCGACGTACAGGTCGTTCACGTAGATCGTGGCGGCGACGGGCACCTCGTTGCGCCGCAGCTGGTCCGCGTCATACAGGCGTGGCCAGGGGTGCTCGGCGATGACCTCGGCGCCCTCCCGATGGCCGCGCAGACCGTCGTAGTCCTCCCACATCCACGGGAACACGTGCTCGGCGGTCAGGAACCCCTCGCTCTCGATCGCATCGGGCAGCAGCCGATGGGCGGACCAGCGTGTCGGGACGCCGTCGGCATACGACGACTCGTGGAGCGTCGCGTAGATCGGGTTCCGGTCGAACTTCACGCCGCCGCGAGCGTCGTGCAGGAAGGCCAGCGAGCCGAACGGCAGCTCCACGACGTGATGGAGCAGCTCGAAGCCGGCGCTGTCACCGAGCCACAGACCGAGCTGACGGAACCGCCGCGCGGTCAAGCGTTGACCGCCGGGAAGACGAACGTCCTCGTCCTCGAGCCGGCGAAGGATGTCGCGGATCCGCGCTCGATCGTCCGGGTAGCGCTCGAAGTAGCGTCGGTTCGACGTCATGAGACGGCGGTAGGTCGCGCCGTACACGTCGTCGACCGGACGGCCGATCGGCGACAGGCCACCGGTGATGAACGCCTCCGCCAGCCCGTCCGGGGCGATCGACAGGTACGTCATCGACGTGAACCCGCCGAAGCTCTGGCCGAGGATGCTCCAGCGCTCGACCCCGAGCTCCCGTCGGATGGCCTCCGCGTCCCGGACGATCGAGTCCGCCCGGAAATGCGTCAGGTACGCCGCCTGGTCCTCTGGCGAGTCACCCGGGATGGTCGGGCCGACGGGCGTCGACCGGCCCGTACCGCGCTGATCCAGGAGCAGGACGCGGTAGTCCAGAAGGGCCCGCTTCAGCCAGCCGGTCGGCGGGCTCGTCGGCCGCGTGGCCTCGAACCCGGGACCGCCCTGGAGGAACACGAGATAGGGTCTGTCGAGGCCGTCCGGGGCGGCGACCTCGCGCGTGAAGACGCTGATCGTCGGCCCGTCGGTCCGGGCGTGGTCGAGCGGGACCGTGTGCTCGCGCTCGACGAGCACGATGCCTGGTGCTCGGTACGTCGTCATGTGGCGGTCGCCTCGCCAACCCACGGCGAGCGCGCCATCCAGGCGGCAAGATCGGTCTCGCCGAGCAACCGGGCGCTCTGGCAATCGCTCCGCCGGGCGACCTCACGCTGCATCGCCCGCAGGAAGTGCCGGTCGAACGCTCCGCGCGGGAACTTGCGCGTGACCGTCCCGCGCACCCGCTCGACCAGCTCGAGGTCGACGCCACGCACGTCGATCGCCGTCCCGCGATCGAGCAGCACCGATTCGACGCCGTCCGCGAGCGTCACGCCCGGCTGCATGTGGAGGATGATCGCGATGGCCGCCCGATCCGCGCTCTGCGCGTCCATGCCCTCGCGCTCGAGGAACCGCCGCGCCATCTCGGCGCCTTCGACCTCGAAGCACATCGTGTTCCGTGGGATCCGCGTCAGCCCGACGTCGTGGAACAGCGCCGCGCACCACAACACGCGTGCATCGACCGTCCAGCCCTCCCACGCGCCGATCGCCGCGCCCCAGCAGAACGACCGCACCGAGTGCGCCAGCAGGTAGCGCGGCAACGCACCGTGGGCCCAGCGCCAGGTCGATCGCGACACCGGGTCCTGCGGGACGGGCAGGCCGGCGATCGATGCGGGCAGCGGCGGAGCATCCATCGCCAGGATGGTAGCCGGACGGCCCGTCATACTCGAACCCGGCATGCCGAGATACGTGGTCAACGAGCGGGCACTCGCCAAGGCCGAACGGCTCATCCGCGGTCGGCAGTACGTCCTGGACAGCGACTGGGGCGAGGCCCAGCCGAAGGCCGAGGACGAGAACGCCTTCCTTGATCGTCACGATTGGGACGAGTACGCGGAGTGGCATCTCGGTCTCACCGATGGTGCGAACGACGGCACCAAGGCGCGCTACGCGTTCGTCTTCGGGGACTTCCGCCGCGTGCACCGGTCCGGGATCATCGCGTGCCACTTTCGCGCGGCGGAGTGGCGCCACAAGGAGGTCGAGCTCGCCGCTCACGATCTGCTGCAGCTGCTCGACAGGACCGCCGGGATCGCCTAGCCGCGCTCCGCGTCCCCCTCGGCATCGTCCGCCCGCCGTTCACCACCCTGGGCAGGCGGCTGCCACGAGTAGTCGGCGTAGCGCAGCTGGCGGCGGGCGAGCTCGTCGAGCCGCTCGTGTTCCTCCCGCACCACCAGACGCTCTCGCTCTCGCTCGTCGGACTCGGTCACGGCGGGGGCCGGCGGCGAGTCGGGCGACGACGGTGCGTCGACCTCCTCGTGAGGTCCGCCCAACAGGCGACGCAGGAAGCCCATCGCGCCCGTTCGGATCTACTGCCGGCGCAGGGTCCGCTGGTCGATGTCGAAGGGCATCACGATCACGTACTTGCCCGACAGCAGCGGATTGAGTCTCGAACTGCGACGCGGCACGAACTGGCGGCCCAGGACGGAGACCGACAGCGCCTCGCCCGGGCTGGGACTGCGGCCCCAGGTGCTCGAGCTGCCGTGGGGGTGGAGCGGATCCTCGACGATCGCGGCGGTGATCCTCGCGCCGGGCAGCAACGGGTCGCGGGTGGCCTTGAAGCCACTCATCACCCACGCGTGCCGGCCGCGCCACACGAGCAACCCGACGGGCTTGCCGGTCTTGCGCATCGCCCGGGCGGCGGTGAGCAGGGCCTCACCGATGGTGTCGGATCCGACGACGACGTACGGCCCCGCGCCCAGCAGCGTGAGACCCGCCGCCCACCCGCGGACGCTCGCCCCCTGGCGGATGCGCCCATTCCGGCTGGGGCCACTCCACGCGCGAGCCAGCTTCTGGAGTCGCGCCTGGGTCGCCGCCGTCCGGTCGTCCCTCGGGCTCATCATGTTCAGCATCATCTGCATGCTGGCGCCGACGCACTGGACGAGATTGGTCTGTCCGACATAGTCGGCGCGACGTCCGAGATCGAGGCTGTACGGCCTCGACGCCGCGACGGCGCTCGTGGGCGCGATGGCAAGCGCGAGCAGGCCCGCCAGGACCACCGCAGCGACTCGTTGTGCGCGCACGGATCTCATCGCACAGAAGGTACGACGTTCGCGCAACATCGGTTCCCGATGCGGTCGGCGACGCGTCGTACAGTGCCGCCATGACGGCATCGGCTGGCCCCGACGGCATCGGCGCGTCGATCACGCTCGCGGAGCTCGATGCGGATCCCTACCCGGTGCTTGCCACGCTCCGCGAACGGGCGCCGGTGGCCTGGGTCCCGGTCCTCGACGGGTGGCTCGTCACCCGTCGCGACCTGTGCATCGAGGTCATGCGCGACGCTGTGACGTTCACCGTGGACGATCCGCGCTTCTCCACGGCTCGCGTCGTGGGGCCGAGCATGCTGTCGCTCGACGGTGACGAGCATCGTCGGCATCGCGACCCGTTCGCCACGGCGCTCCGCCGGCCGCAGGTGATGGAGCGTTTCACGGGGCGCGTACAGGACGAGGCCCGGCTCCTCGTCGACGGTCTGCGACCCCTGGGCCGCGCTGAGATCCGGCGCGACCTCGCCGGGCCGCTGGCTGTCCGAGTCGTGGCCGCCGCCCTCGACCTCCTCGACGTCGAGCCCGATGTCGTGCTCGGCTGGTACGACGAGATCGTGGCCGCAGTGGATCGCGTGTCGGCGGGCGGCCAGATCGGCGACCGGGCGCCACAGGCCGTCGCCGCCCTCGATCGACACGTCGGCGCGACGATCGACCATGGCCGAGGCGTCCTCGCCGACGCCACCGCGACGCTGAACCGTCCGGAGATCGTGTCGAACGCGGCCGTGATGATGTTCGGCGGCATCGAGACCAGCGAAGGCATGACGACCTCCGCCTTCTGGCACGTGCTGACGACACCGGGCGCGCTCGAGGCCGTGCGCGAGGACCGCTCGCTCGTCGGCAATGCCGTGGAGGAGTCGCTCCGGCTCGAGCCGGCCGCCGGGCGCGTGGATCGCTACGCGACGAGGGACGTGGCGCTGGCAGGAGCGTCGATCCGTCGTGGTGACCTCGTGATCGTGTCGCTCACCGCCGGCAACCGGGATCCCGCGACCTATCCGGACCCGGACCGGTTCGACATCGCTCGCGAGAACGCCCGCACACACCTTGCCTTCGCCCAGGGCCCGCATGCCTGCGTCGGGCTGCACCTGGCCCGCCTGGAGACGCATTCGGCTCTGGACGCGGCGTTCGACCGCTGGCCGGGTCTGCGGGTCGCCGATGGTGCCACGCCGCCGACGGGTGTCGTCTTCCGCAAGCCGCGCTCGCTCCCCGTGGTCTGGGACGCGTGACCTAGAAGTCGCGCCGACCCTCGAACGATCGCTCCACGTCGGGTCGCGTGCGCTCGTAGATCGCCAGGCGATGCCCGCCCGGACCGGTGAACGACCGCACGGGTCCCTGCGGGATCTCCAGGGCGTGGCCCTCGTCCCATCCACGGGTGCGCAGGTCCTGTCGGGTCGCCTCGAGGTCTGCCACGCGGTAGACGAGGATGGGTCGATCCCCATCGACGTGGTCCGCCAGCAGGATGCGGGGCGGCCCATCGGTCAGATCGATCATCGCGACGCGGGTGCCCATCCCGTCGATCGCGAACACGAGGCGGCCACCGAGGACGTCGGTGAACCAGGCCATGTCGGCCGCGACGTCGCGGCTGGGCATGTACAGGTAGTCGAGCGAACCGAACACGACCCCAGCCTACGCCGTGGTCCGTGACCCGACCGCTTACCAGACGTCGCCCGGACGCCACTCGCAGCTGAGCGGGAGATCGAGGTCGAGCGCCGGCGAGGTCGGTGTCGTCAGGATCATCACGAAGCCGTCCTCATCGGGCGTCCGTCGTTCGCCGGTCACGGTCCGGACCGACGTGGGACCACGCCAGGTGCGCCAGCCAAGACGTTCATAGAAGTGATGGGCGCCGGTCCCGAGCGCCCCCATCTCATACCCGTCGCGGATGATGGCGCCGACCTCCTCCATCACGAGTGTCCCGAGACCGCCACCCTGGAGGTCGGGTGATGTCGCGACCGCCTCGACGTAGCCCGTGCGAACGGCGTGCTCGGCGACATGGAGCGTCCGCTCGACGACGGAGGCGTGTGCGGCGAGCCGGTCGCCTATGGTGAGCAGCACATGCGTGCCGCCCATCGCGTGCTCCCAGTCCTCCTCGGTGAAGGCCTCCTCACCAGGCGGGAACGCGGCCCAGAGGAGGTCACGCAGCTCGGCGACCTCCCCTGGCTGAAGCTCCGGCGTACGGACGCGCCGCACGCGTCGTTCGACGATCGTCGACCCCTACGCGAAGCGCCAGGTCGTGGCGCCGTGGGGCTCCGACGCGGCGACGCCGATCACCTTGTCGAAGTCCAGCCGGTACAGCCTCCACGGCGGCGGGCCGGCGCTCGGGGCGCTGAACGGCCCGGTGAACGCATCGCCCTCGACGGACGCCGGCCAGCCCCCGTCGTTGTAGCGCGTGACGACGGCGTCCAGTGTCGGGCGGTCGGTCACCCGTTCGACGCGGCCCTCGAACACGAGGTCGATGCCCGGCAGGCTGACCGCGATGGACGCGTTCGGGTTCGTCGCGAGGTCCCTCGACTTCTTGGTGCCGTCGCCGCTCGTGAAGTAGAGGTCGCCCGCATGCCACAGGGCGCCGACCCCGGCGGCGTGGGGTCGGCCGTCGCTGCCGGTCGTCCCGAGGAACCAGGTGATGAGCTCGGACGGGGCGATCGCGTCGAGCACGCCGGTCGGCCGGCTCCACGGCAGGACGGCGGATCCGTAGATGTCCAGGTTCCTCGTCTCGACCGGCTGTCGATCGGTCATCACCCACGCTCCTGTAGTGCCCACCCGTTGCCATCGGGATCGTCGAAGAAGGCGAACGAGTTCCAGCGACCGCCCTTGCCGTCCAGCCAGACCCCGTCCTCGAAATGCCGGATGGGGCTGAGGTCGAGGCCGCGGGCCGACAGCTCGGCGTGCGCTGCCTCGATGTCCTCCACGACGAGCTGCAGCCCCTGGACGGAACCCGGGGCGGTCTTGATCGCTCCCTTCCCGACCATGATGGAGCAGCCGGAGCCGGGCGGCGTGAGCTGGACGATCCGGAACTCCTCACTCGGCTGATGGTCGACGTCGACCACGAAGCCGACCTTCTCGCTGTAGAAGGCCTTCGCCCGATCGACATCGGCGACCGGGATCGGGACGAGCTCGAGCTTGTAGTCCATCTCAGGCCACCGGCTGGCGAAGCCTGGCGATGAGCTCGTCCAGGCGGTCGAAGCTGTCGTTCATGCCCGCCTCCATGCCCCCGGCGATCATGGCGTCGCGCGCCTCGACCGACTGATACGTCGAGTAGTTGTGCATGATCGTCTTGCCGCCGCGCTCCTCGAGGACGAGCTTCTCGAGCGACACATGACCGGGC
The DNA here is from genome assembly GCA_036554825.1 of Candidatus Limnocylindrales bacterium. Taxonomy (GTDB): domain Bacteria; phylum Chloroflexota; class Limnocylindria; order Limnocylindrales; family CSP1-4; genus SPCO01. The sequence continues at coordinate 8,751 of DATBMM010000261.1, read as the reverse complement.
GCCCCGTCGAACTCGAACGTCTGGAGCATGCCGTCTGGCGTCTGATCGCCGTGGAAGACGCCGTGGAATCCGAAGCTGTTGCCCTGGTCGTCGCTGTGCACGTAGCGCCATCGGCCGCCATCCCGCGGCTCCCAGCGCTCGAGCGTCATCTTGTACTTCCGCGGCCCGAGCCACTGGACCAGGAGCTCCGGCTCGGTCCATGCGCGGAAGACGAGGTCGCGTGGGGCCTCGAACTCACGCGACACCTCGGTGAACGGCAGGCCGGCTGGGGCATCGATCCGTGTCGTGGCCATCAGGGTTTCCTCTCTGTGCTGTCCACCTGGAGCGCCGCAAGCAGCGCGTCCAGGCGCTCATGACTCTCCTCCCAGTACTCGCGGTAGCCCACAAGCCACTCGGTCGCCGTCCGGAGGGGATCCGCCTCCAGGTGGCTCAGCCGTGCCGTGGCCTTGCGCGTGCGCGAGATCAAGCCCGCCGATTCGAGCACCCGGAGGTGCTTGGAGATCGCGGGCTGGGAGACTTGGAACGGTGCCGTCAGCTCCATGACCGACGCGTCCCCTTCCGCCAGGCGCGCCAGGATGGCGCGGCGGGTGGGGTCGGCGAGAGCGCCGAAGACGGCGTCGAGTTGGTCCTGTGGCATCGCTCCATAACCATATGGTTATGAACAGCGGCTGTCAAGTCACCAGGCGGCGCGTGATCCGGACCGTCGGGATGGCCCGACCGGTCTGCGCCGGGTAGGCCGCGAACCACGGGAGGGCCAGCACGTGGTCATCCCAACGGTCGAGCTCGCTCGGACCCTGCCGCGACCGACGGCGGTCATCGTTCGGCGGCTGCAGACGTCGGCTCCCAGACCCAATGGTTGCACCGCAGCTCCCGTCCGCCGTAATCGACGGTCTCCTCCCCCAGCAGCCGGAAGCCGAACTTGCGGCACAGGGCGTTCGACGGCGCGTTCGTGGCACCCGGGAATGCGTGGATCGGACCCCAGCGACCGTCCTCCCGCGCGCGCTCGAGCAGCAGCGCGAGGCCGGCGCTCGCGTAGCCGCGACCCTGATGCTCCGGCAGGACCGACCAGCCGACCTCGCTGATGGCCTCTCCCCGGAATTCCGAGCCGAAGAGGCCGAGGAATCCGACGGCACGCTCGCCCGGTGAGGGCACGAGCGTGAAGCCCCACGTGCCGGCCGCGATGCTGTCGAGCCGTCGCTGGTGGATGCGCGGGATCGCCTCCTCCGGCCAGGGGCCGCCAAGCTCGGCCATGACCCGCTCATCGGTCTCCAGGTCGTGGGTGAGCCACAGGTCGGCGTCCGTGTAGGGCACGAGCTCCACCCCGACAGCCTAGCCGTACACTCGGATCGATGGACCGGACCGCATGGCTTCGCGAGCGGCGGGACGCCGTGATCGCCGACTACGACGCGGACGCACCCAAGTACGACGAGGACCTGTATCCCACCACGGTGCACGTCACCTTCGTCGATCGGGTCGTCGCGGCCTGCCCGGCCAGCGGGGTGGTGCTCGACGCGCCATGCGGGACGGGTCAGTACTTCGCCCGGATCGTCGGGGCAGGGCGGCGCGTGGTCGGCATCGATCAGTCCTCGGGGATGCTCGAGCAGGCGCGCCGGACCGGTCTGGCCGACCGTCTCGAACAGGTCGGACTCCAGGAGCTGACATTCGACGCCGAGTTCGACGGCTCCATCACGGTCGACGCGATGGAGAACGTGCCGCCAGAGGATTGGCCGCTCGTCCTTCGGAACCTGCGTCGCGCCGTGCGGCCGGGCGGCCTGCTGTATCTGACCGTCGAGGAGATCGATGAGGGGGAGATCGAGGAGGCGTGGCTCGCCAGCCAGGACCTCGGCCTACCCGCCGTACGCGGCGAGGTGATCGAGGGCGACACCGCCGGCTATCACTACTACCCCGGCCGGCCTCGGGTCCTTGACTGGCTGCGTGCCGAGGGTCTCCAGGTCATCGACGAGGCGACGGACCAGCAGGACGGCTGGGTGTACTGGCACCTCCTGACAGGCACGACCTCGCGGTAGACTCCGCCGATCGAGGTCAGGCTCGCCCCTCGACCAGCTGCTGGACGGTCTTGTCGATCCGACGCTGGCGTGTCTCCGCCGCCTTGGCGCCCTCGATCGCGAGCGTAAGCCGGCGCTTGTTGCTGTAGGACAGCGCGTCGAACGCCTGCCTGGCCGCGGGTGTCGCATCGAGCGCTGCCGCGAAGTCGGACGGGACGTCTACCTCGCGTGGCGCCGTGTCGAGCACGAGGTCGACCTCCATCACGTCGCCTGGCGTGACGCCGGCCGGCGCACGATGCTCCTGGGCGACGCCGATCAGGTACTCGTCGCCATAGACGGCCACGGTATTGCGGTACGAGTAGCCGTTGATGGTGACGACGACCGGTGGGCGCTTACCCTTGCCAAGGGCCTCGACGATCTCGGGCGGGACGCGGAAGCCCGCCGCGTTCTTGCCAGCCGCGTCGAGGGTGGTCCTGAATCGCATGGAGCGAGTATGGCAGCGATGGCAGGCGTCGCCCGATGAGCGGGACCAGGTTGGCGTTCCTGCGCCCGTTCACGACCCATCTCTTCAACCCGTTGAGCCGGCGTGTCGCCGGCTACCTGCCGTGGTTCGGGATCGTCATCGTGCCGGGTCGACGATCCGGGACGATCCGTCGCGTGCCGATGAACGTCTTCCGCACGGGTGACGACTACGTCATGGCCCTCACCTACGGTCGTGACGTCGACTGGGTGAAGAACGTGCTGTCAGCGGGCGGATGTCGGCTGCAGACGCGCGGCCGGGTCGTCGAACTGGGCGATCCCCAGCTGGTCCACGACCCGGGCCGTCGGCTGGTCCCGGCAGTGGTCCGCGTCTTCCTGGGGCTGCTCGGCGTCAACGACTTCCTTCGCCTCCGCCCGGTGGCGACGACGCCGTCCGATCGACGCCCCTGACCTCACGCGTGGAACGCCTCGAGCGCCTCGCGTTCGTGCTCGATCTCCGTCCATGTGCGCGAGTCGGTCGCCACGAACGGATCGAGCTCGATGCGCCCGTCGCGCAGCGACCAGGCGCCGGCCACACGACCATCGACGAGATACGTCCCGACCGAGAACGGGTTCTTCGTCGAGAACACCCGTGGCCGGAACGCCTCGGGCAGCAGCCCGGTCCGACGGGCGTGCACCAGGAGGTTCGCATCCCAATGCGGCAGGAAGCGGACCGGGGCCGGCGTCCCCGGGTCCGGGAGGGGCTGATCGGGCAGGTCGATGAGTTCCTTGCCATCCTCGTCGCTGAACCGGAGCAGCTCCAGGGCGTCGCCTGCCGCCTTCACGACGCTGGCGGCGACACCTGACCAGGATGCGATGTCCGTCCAGCGCGCCGGGCCGAAGGCTCTCAGGTACGCGCGCACCAGGTGGACCAGACCCTCGTCCTCGGTGGCATCGGGCGCGCCGACCCACTGCTCGGCGAGGGCGAGCCGGTCGGCTCGACGTCGGGCCCACGTGCCGGCGGGTGGCACGCGCACGAGGTCGACCCATAGACCGTGCGTGCCGACGAAGCCCTTGGCCAGGTCACCGAGGTCCTTGACGTCCTTCGGCCCGTCAGCCAGGACGCGTCGCAGACGCTTGGCCGCGAGCTCCATGGCAGCTTCGTCCCCCTGGCCGAGACGACCGAACGTGCGGCGCCACAGCTCACGACGGGCCGCCCGCACACCGAGTGCGAATCGCCAGTACTCGCGCCTCGACACGATGTGGATCGTGGTCCGCATGAGCGTCGCCTGGATGACGCTCCGGTCCTCCAGCGCGACCGTCAGGGCGTCGCGCTCGAAGCCGGCCAGACGCGTCCACAACCCCACGTACCCCGACGGCGCGTACTGGGTCTGCAGGCCGCCGACCTGATCCACCGCGTCGGCGATCGGCAGCGACGACCGATCGAGCAGGAGCTGGCGGGCGAGCAGCGCCCGGTTGAGCGCCGCGGTCGACAGGGTCGGTCCGCGCATGCCCCGATGATGCCCTGCGCGACGGCAGCACCGGCGGCCGGTCGTATGCTGGGGTCATGGCGACGGAGGCCGGAGGCCCGGCGACCGCGAGCCCGGGGGTCGTCCCGTGGATCGTGCCGCTCGCCGTCTCGCTGCCGCTCGCCGGCCTGGCGCTCCTGCTGGCCCGCCCGGAGATGGACCTGGAGTGGGAGCATCACCCGAGCCATTTCTGGCTGGTCCTGATCACCGCCGCGGTCAGCCTGGCGATGGGCTACGTCACCAACGTCGCCGCCGGACGCTTCCGCGATGCGCGGCTCGTGCTCATCTCGTTCGCGTTCATGTCGGCAGCCGGCTTCCTGGGCCTGCACGCACTCGCGACGCCGGGCGTCCTGCTGGACCGGCCGAATGCGGGTTTTGCGGTCGCGACGCCGCTCGGTCTCGGGTTGGCGGCCATCTTCGCGGCCGCATCGACCAGTTCCATCGCGGGGCCGGGTGCACCGACCGTCCTGCGGACCCGGCCGGTCATCCTGACCGGGCTCATCGGGCTGATGGTCGTCTGGGGTGTCGTGTCGCTCGCCCGTCTGCCGCCGCTCGACGGGCCACCACCTCCCACCGAAGGAGTCGGCCTCCTGACGCTCCTCGGCGTCGTCGCGGTCGGGCTGTACGCCTTCGCCGCTTGGCGCACCTACCGGCTTTACCGCGAGCGCGGAGGCGCGATCCTGCTGACCATCGCGGTGGCCCTCGTGCTGCTCGCCGAGGCCAACGTAGCGGTCGTCGTCAGCCGCAACTGGCAGCTCAGCTGGTGGGAGTGGCACGTCCTGATGCTCTCCGCCTTCGTGCTCATCGCGCTCGGTGCGCGCGAGGAGTACCGACGGAGCGGCTCGCTCACCGGTGCGTTCGGCGGGCTCTACCTCGAGCAGACGCTGGCCCGGATCGACCGCTGGCATGCCGGGGCGATCGCGGCCGTGGCGGCAGCACAGGCGGATGGCCGCCCGGTGGACCGCGTGCTCGATCGACTGCGGAGCGAGGGTGCGTCCAGCGACGAGGTGGCCCTGCTGGCCGGGACAGCCAAGGAGCTTCGCCGCATCGACGCCTCGGTCAAACCCTACCTCCCCTCGGTGGTCGTCGATCGGATCCGGCGGCGAGCCGGCGCCCCGACGTCAGCGGGTGAGGAGCGGGTCGTCAGCGTGGTCTTCGCCGATCTCGCCGGGTTCACGCCGTTCAGCGAGACGCGCCGACCGACCGAAGTCCTCGAGATGCTGAACGCGTTCTGGGCCGCGGTCGTGCCGGCGATCGATGCGGCGGGAGGCGTGATCGAGCACTTCGCCGGCGATGGGATCATGGCGATCTTCAACGCCCGGGGCGATGAGCCGGATCACGCCCGGCGTGCCGCCCGGGCCGCGCGGGCCATCATCGAGGCATCGCGACCCATCGCCGCGAGCCGGCCTGACTGGCCGACGTTCCGGGTCGGCGTCAACACGGGTCCAGCGGTGCTGGGTGAGGTCGGCGCCGCCGAGCGGCGGAGCTTCGCGGTCATCGGCGACACGACGAACACCGCAGCCCGGCTGATGGCGGCTGCCGAACCTGGCCAGATCGTGGTCGGGCGCGCGACTTGGGAGGCCCTCGGCGACGACCGGGCCGGTGTGGCCCTCGGAGGGATCCGGGTGAAGGGCAAGCGCGAACCCGTCGAGGCGTGGCGCCTCGACGGGGCGTGACGTCGACCCGGCCTACGCGGCGTACACGTCCTTCGGCGTCTCCACCACGTCCGGCACACCGATCTCGATCGGGTTGTTGATGGGGTCCTGGCTCCACTCGAACCAGCCGCCGTCGTACACGGCGATCCGCGGCCAGCCCTGGAGGAAGGCATAGAACCAGGTCTCGCTCGCCCGCCAGCCCGTGCCGCAGTAGAACGCGACCCACTTCTCGGGGTCGATCCCCGCCTCGGCCCAGTTGGCCGTGATCTCGGGGTACGCGCGCATCGTGTTGTCGACGTTGCGGTAGTGCTGCATGTGGTATGCGTCGCTCCCGCAATTGCCCCACACGTCGCCCTTGATCCGCCCTGCCGGGCCGATGTAGTTGTAGCCACTCACCGCGCCGATGTGCTCGCGCCACGTGCGCACGCTAACGAGGGCCGCTCCGGCGGGGTCGGCGATGATCTCCTTGGCCTCATCGATGTCGACGATGACCTCGGGACGGACCGGGATCACGGCCCCGAAGTCCGCGACCGGCGATGGCTCACGAAGGATGGTCTCGGTCGGGTGCCCAGCGCGGACCCACCAGTCGTAGCCGCCGTCGAGCAGACGCACGTCCTCGACGCCGGCGTAGGTCAGGATCATGAGCGCACGGGTGGCGGCGATCTGCCCGGCCCGGCGACCCGGCCACTTCTCGTTCGCGTCGCCCTCGGTGTCACGGCCGTACACGACCACCGTCGTGTCCTTGGTGATCCCGAGGGCGCGGATCGCCGAATCAAGGACCGCCGGGGAGCGGCGGTTCCAGTCGGCCGGATCCTCCAGCATGTTCGTATCGAGATACAGGGCACCTGGGATGTGCGCCTCCTCGTACTCCTCCGGCACGCCGAAGTTGACGTGGAAGAGCAGGAAGTCGCCGGTCGGGGCAGCCTCCGGGCGCTCCCCCGCGAGGACCTGCTGGAGCCAGTCGATATGGACCAGTCGCTCGTGCCTGGCCAGCTTCTCGATCGGCAGCGTCGGATCGGCCGCCCAGGCGGCGAACCCGGCATCGAGGATGGTGACGGCGTCGATGCCGAAGTCGGCGAGCCGTTCGGCGACCGCCTGCGCGTCGTCCGCCCCGTCGCCGTAGACGACGATATCGCGATCCGATGTCACGCCCTTCCCGGCCAGCAGCCGTGCGATCTCCGGCTCGTCGACGGTCCGCAGCCAGTCGGCCGGGAAGGCTGCGGCGCCCGGGATGTGACCGCCACGGACCTCGGGACCAAGGCGCCAGCCGTTGTAGGCCGCGAGCGGCCGGACGTCGAGGATCGTCAGCGACGGGTCCTCGAGCCGGTCGCGCAATCCGTCGATCGTGACGGTCCGGGTCGGTCTGGTCATCGGGGGCTCCCTCTTCGGTGGTGGATCGGCGGTGGATGGGATGGACAACAAAAGACCCCTGCCATCGGCAGGGGTTCGGGTGTCTGGCCTGCGTTTCGGCTCTACGTCGAACGCACGTCTAGCGACACCACCTGCCCTGCTCGGCAGCGGCATGACACATGCAGTGGTGCGCGTGATGTCGGTCCATCGGTTGGGCGGCATTCTGGACCAGCGCGGCTGGATGCGCAACCCGGCTACCGTCGTCCTCACCCTGTGAGAACGTGGTGGGTCTCAGGATCGCCTCAGATCACGGCATCCCGGTGCACGCCCCGCCGCAAGCGATCGGGTGACAACGGGATGCAGGCGACGACGAGGACCACGGCGAGGCCGACCAGGATCCACAGGCTGGCACCGAAGTCCCCGGTCAGGTCGCGTGCGGCACCGAGGGCCACCGGTCCGGTCGACGACAGGATGTACCCGCCGAGCAGCATCATCGCCGCCACCGAGCCGACACGCGCCGGCTCGTCCGCGACATCGAGTGGGAGCGTCAGTACCAGCGGGAAGACGGCGCCGAGGGCGAGCCCCAGCACGGACACCCACGCGAACGCGAGGTCGGGCGCTGCGACGACGCCGACGAGTGCCACGACCGCGATCGCCGACGAGACCAGCAGCTGGATCCGGCGCGATCCGAGTCGATCGGCGACGAGCGGCAACCCGATCGTCGTCAGCAGCCCCACACCGTTGAAGACCCCGATGAGGGCGCCGGCATCGACGGCGTTCCAGCCACGCTCCACGAACGCGTTGGGCAGCCACGAGACGACGCCATAGAACAGGACCGATTGGAGGCCGAACACGATGACCAGCAGCCAGGCCGTCGCATCGCTCCATGGCAGCCGGCGGGCCACAGCGCCCACCACGCGGTCGCCGCGGCCGACACCGACGAGCACGAACCAGGTCACGACGGACGCGATCGAGACGAGCGAGATGATGACGAGCGCTCGCCGCCAGTCCGCCTCCCCGGCGAGCGGCACCGCGAGGCCGGAGGCGAGCGTCGAGCCGGCGACGATGCCGCCCGCGTAGGCACCCGTCCCGAGCGCCGGCCGGGTCGGCATCCGCTGGGCGACGATCATCGACGGGATGGCCCCGGCCGACCCGATGCCGACGCCGATCCCGAACGTCGCGAGCAGCAGGAGCGGCACGTTGGGGGCGAAGGCGCGCGCGACCCCGAAACCCACGATGAGCGAGACGCAGACCGCGAACGCTGTGGCGGCACCGAAGCGGGCCGCGAGACGCGGTCCGACCGGCGCGAACACGCCCATGCACAGGACGGGGATCGTCGTCAGCAGGCCGGCGACCCCGGCCGGCAGCCCGAGGTCGGTCCGGATGAGCGGCAACAGCGGTCCGATCGCGAGGATCTGGGGCCGCATCGCGAGCGAGGCGATGAACAGGCCGACGATGACCGCGACCGGCACGGCGCGCGAGCTCATGCGCTCAGGCGACGGTCTCGCGCGTCGGGCGCGCGCGGACAGGGGTCAGGAGGTCGGGGCACCGCCGAACTGTAGCCGAGCCCCGCTGGGTGCGGAGGCGTCAGCGGGCGTCAGCGCTCGCTCGGTGCCTGCGAGGACGTCTCGACGAGGTGGGTCGGAGCGCTATGGACGGCCGGGATGCTCCCGAGACGGCCGGCCTGGTAGTCGGCGACCGCCTGGAGGACCTCCTCGCGCGTGTTCATCACGAACGGTCCGAGCCATGCGA
>DATBMM010000255.1:0-15976 GCA_036554825.1 Candidatus Limnocylindrales bacterium | reverse complement strand
GCCCACGTCCACATGTCGTAGTCGGAGTCGCCTCCGGGCGCCGCCCAGCCATGGACGTAGACCTTCCACGTGCCGTCGGCCGGACCGCGGATGTCGATCAGCTCGTCGGTGCCACCCGCCGTGCTGCTGAACTCCTCGCCGTTCGGTCCGACGACGAAGATGTCCAGATCCGCGTCCGCTTCGGTCGCCTCAGGCGGCATCGCGATGCGGAAGTGCGCGGCTCCTGACAGCGTGAACTCGTGCAAGTTGGCGCCGCCGGCGGCGACGTCGCTGGGATCGAAGGTCTGGTCGGGATCCTGGAGCACGTTGTCGTGCGTGACGGTGGCCGGCACGAGCCCGTGGGCTGCGGCCGTGTACGCCCCCGTATAGCCGAATTTGACCGGGAAGCTGAGCGTCCCGGACGTGCCCGTCCCGGCCACCTCCTCGGGCGCGTCGAAGAGCGTGCCCTTGACAGCGATCGGGCTGCGGACGCTGTAGTCCTTCGCCTTCCACGTCAGCGATCCGAACCGCCACGTATCGATGGGAGCCGAGCGGTTGGTGACCGTGACGGTGAACGTCTTCGACTCACCGCGTCGGAGGGTGATGGTCGACGGCGACACGCGGACCTTGAAGCCTGGGGGCGCCTGGACACTCGCCCGGTACGTGATGCGCGCGTTGGAGTTCGCGACGCTCGTCACGGTCCGGGTCACCGTCTGGCTTCCGGCGACTTCCGAGATGCCGATGGAGGGCTGGTTGAGATCGACCGGCGAGCTGGGGACCCCGATGCTCTCGAGGAACGCGCAGCTGTCCGCCGTGAAGACCTCCCATTCCATGCCGCAGGTGAAGGCCGCGTACTGGCGCAGCCCGGCGTCGTAGACGAGACCCGGCTGCGAGATCGAGCCCTTGCCCCAACGGCCGCCCGGTCGGACGTGACCGGCGCCGAAGTCGAACGGATCCGCTCGATGGACGCGGTCGTTGTCACGGACGTTCTGGTATGCGGTCGTCATGAGCGCCGACTTGGCGGCAGCGGCCGACCACTCCGGGTGCGCCTGCTTGAGCAGGGCATAGATCCCGGCCACGACCGGACTCGACATGGACGTGCCGGCGATCGCCTGGAACAACTCGCCCGACGGGGAGTCGGCATCCGGGAACGGGGTGTTCCCGGCGAGGATCTGGAGGCCGGGGGCGGTCACGTCGGGCTTGATGATGTCCGGCGCCACCGCGTTCGGCCCGCGCGACGAGAAGAGCGTCATCGACGGCGCCGACTTCCAGGTCGTCGTGCGCGGGCGACCGGACTCGCCGCGCACGCTGATGCGTGCCGTCGGACTGGCCGCGGTGTCGATGTACGCCTTGATCGCCAGGCCCGGCGTGTTGTCGATGTGGACCGACGGGACCCAGTGATTGTCGGTGAACAGGTTGTCGACGTTGTTGGTGTTGTACATGATCATCCCGACGCCACCGGCATCGAAGACGGCTTTGCTCTTTTCGAGGCGGCCGGTGACTCCGCGGATGCACAACACGATCTTGCCGGTCACGGCGGCCGGGTCGAGCTCACCTGCTTCGCAGATGTCGCTCCCCGCATCGGCGCCATCCACCAGTGGCCTGGTGCCGAGGTTGCGGGTGATCGAGGCGCCGCGATAACGCTTGCCGTTGCCGAGGACGATGACGCCCTCGAAGAAGCGGGGTTGGGTGCTCGCGCCGACCGCCGTCACCCAGGGCATCGTCGCGGGATTGCCGACCGTCTCGGGACCCGGGCCGTCGTTCCCGGCCGACGCCGCGACGAAGACTCCCGCGTTGGCGGCGAACAGGAATGCGATCTCGTCGGCGGACGGCAGGCCCGGGCCACCACCGATCGAGTAGTTGATGACGTCGACGCCGTCGGCGACGGCCGTGTCGATGGCTGCGGCGAGGTCGGAGGTGAAGCCTCCCAGCTCACCGAGGCCCTTGTAGGCGACGATCCGGGCGCGGGGGGCGATCCCGGACATGCGGGCGACAGGCAGGCCGAAGATCCGCGCGGCGACGCCGGCATTGCCGGCGGCCGTCGACGCCGTGTGCGTGCCGTGGCCGCTGTCGTCACGGGCGGAGTCGAACTCGTGATCCTCGGCACCCAGGATCGCGCGGTAGGTCTCCAGCATCTGGCGCGCACCGAGGAGCTTCCGGTTGCAGGTGAAGGGCTTGTCGTTCTCGTTGTGCGCGGTGTTGCCGAATTCGCACGGGATCGGGTCGATCGGAGACGGCCCATAGCTGCCGTTGTCGGCGAACGACGGATGCTCAGGCCAGATGCCGGTGTCGATCACGCCGACCACGACGTCCTCGCCGTCGACCCCGCGGTCGTACGGCCCGCCGTCGGAGGTCAGGCGCAGGAAACGCGGGACGCTGTCCGTCTGTGCGTAGCGCATGTGGTCCTCGAGGACCCGCACGACGCCCTTCTGGAGCTTGATCTCATCGACCTGCGACGGTGTGAGCAGGGCGGCATACCCGTTCAGGGCGAACGAGTAGTCGTGGAGCTTCTTCCCAAGGGCGACGCCGCCCTCGCGAAGCGATTGATCATGTTCGCGACGCAGGAAGGCTCGGTAGTCGCGGACCGCCGGACTCAGGCGGTCGACCTTGCCGCCGGTCTTGGGCTTGGTGGCGCGAAGCCCGGGCTCACCGCCGTCATAGGCGGTGATGGGGTCCGCGGCCATCACGACGACATAGGGTTTGGCCTTCTCCGCGGCCACGACCGGCACCGCGATCGTGGGCATCAGCAGCGAGATGGCGGCCGCAGCCGCCAGGATCCGAGACAGCCTCATTCGCCGCATGCGGGCACTCCTCCAGGTTCTCGAACGTCCTATCGATCGAGAGCGCGATGCATCGTCCTCGGCGCTGGCCACCTCCCTGACCGATGTGCGCGGAGCGTCCTCGAGCAAGGCACGCGCGCGATGGGATCGCCCGCGGTAGTCTTGGGGCGATCGGTGAGTGGCCTGATGATGGCGGTTCGACCGGTCGCGTGCAAAGCGATGTCGTACCAAGGTGGTGGGAGTACCTTCGGCCGCTCCGAGCGGCGGCGCCAGCGGGGCGCGACGCTCGGTTCGCTGCTGGTCGCATTCCTGATGGCGGGTTGCACGAGTGGGGGACCCGGGGCATCGGGACCGGCCGGGTCGCCGTCCGAGGCTCCGGTGGACGCGCCGAGCCAGAGCCTCGAGCTCGCGAGTCCGAAGCCCCCCTCCGAGGGCGTGGTGACGTACACGGGCGTGCTTGGTGCCGATCCGATCGAGGGTGGGTGTACCTACCTGCAAACCGCCGACGGGCAGCGCTTCGAGATCATCCCGCCGGAGGGGTGGCAGCTGAACAAGGGCACGGCGGAATTCATGGCGCCCGACGGCACCGTCGTGGCCCGGGCCGGTGACACCGTCATGATCACCGGGCACGAGGCCGACATGATGTCCATCTGTCAGATCGGACCGATCATCCAGGCGACCGAGGTGGCGGTCGGCGGGTAGGGTCGGATCGGGGACGCCAACTCATCTGCGGCGTCAGATGCCCGTTTTCACCGGCGGCTGTTGCATCCGATGCACGCACGTCAGGGCCACGCGTCGATGCCCCGCCGGACAAGCGGCATCAGGTGCCGTGCGATCGACGACCCACCGCTGACGCACGCCGGCCCGCGCGCGGATGCGGCATCGGATGACGCGTTCCCGACACGTGCAGCCGCCCTGGCCAGACTCCGGGGTCTCGAACGTGCATCCGATGCACGCGCCGCCCGAGACGCGATCAGGCGGCGTTCAGGGCCTCGCCGAAGATCTCGACCGCCTCGCTGATCTCGGACGCGGTCACATCGAGCGGCGGGATCCAGCGGACGACCTCGTGCTGCGACCCGCACGACAGGAGCAGGAGTCCCCGATCGGCGCAGGCGGCGATCAGTCGATCCGGCAGCGTCGTGTCCCGCTCGCGGGTGGCGCGGTCGGTCACGAACTCGACGCCGATCATGATCCCCGGTCCCCGGATGTCCCCGATCCGCTCGTCCTCCGCCGCGATCCGCTCGAGACCAGCGCGCAACTCGGCGCCACGCTCGTCGACGTTCGCGATGAGCCCCTCGGACGAGATCGTCTCGAGGACCGCCACGGCGGCGGCACACGCGACAGGGTTGCCCCCGTACGTCGACCCATGGGCGCCACGACCCCAGCGCTCCTGCAGCTCGCGAGAGGACGCGATGGCCGACAGCGGCAGCCCATTGGCGATCGCCTTGGCGATCACGACGACGTCCGGGAGGATCCCAGCGTGCTCGAAGGCCCACATCTTGCCCGTCCGGCCGTAGCCGCACTGGACCTCGTCGGCGATGAGCAGGATCTCGTGCCGGTCGCAGAACTCGCGCAACTCCTGGAGGAACGCGACGGGCGCCGGCGTGAAGCCGCCTTCGCCCTGGACGGGCTCGATGATGATCGACCCCACCGCCGACGGCGGGATCGTCGTCGATGTCAGGGTCCGGAGATCGTCCATCGCGCCCGCCACGGCCGCCGCCTCGTCGCCGCCGAACCCCCGATAGACCGCCGGAAACGTGGAGAGATGTACGGACGGCAGCATCGGCTCATAGCCGACGCGATAGTTCAGTGCCGAGCTCGTGACCGCCATCGCCCCGAACGTCCGACCGTGGAACGCGCCGCGGAACGCGATGATCCCAGGCCGGCCCGTGACCCGTCGTCCAAGCTTGAGCGCCGCATCGATCGCCTCCGACCCGGAGTTGAGAAACATCACCGAGTCGATCGGCGACGGGAACGTCGCCGCGATGGCATCGGCTGCACGCGAGATCGGCTCGGTGAAGCCGATCGCGTTGATCGGCCCGATCAGCTTGTCGACCTGGGCATGGATCGCGGCGTTCACCTTCGGGTGGTTGTGACCGAGCGCGGTCACCGCGATGCCATTGGCGAAGTCGAGGTACGCGCGTCCGTCAGTGTCGAACAGTCGGTGACCCTCGCCGTGGCTCCATTCCCTGTGGAGGTAGCGGCCGAGGACCGGCGTCAGGTGCGGGGCAGGGGTTTGGGGTGACTCCATCGCGGGAGTGTACCGGCGGGCCTCGTCACGCCGTGCCGCCGACGCGCTCGAGTGCAACAGCAAGGCCCCGGGCCGACCCGCGCCGCGTAGGATGCGGGGCATGGTCGATTTCGCCCTGACCGACGAGAACAAGCTCGTCCAGAGCGCGGCTCGGGCCTTCGCCGAGGCCGAGATCCTGCCGCACATCCGCGAATGGGACACGGGCGATGGCTTCCCCCGCGAGCTCTTCCAGAAGCTGGGCGAGCAGGGCTTCCTGGGCGCACCGATCCCCGAGGCCTATGGCGGCGGCGGGATGGACTACATCAGCTTCGCCATCCTGTGCGAGGAGCTGGAACGTGCCGACACGGCGTTCCGCGTCGTCCAGTCGGTCCACGTCGGGCTCAACTCGCTGGCCCTGCTCCAGTGGGGCACCGAGGAGCAGCGGCAGCGCTGGCTCGTGCCGCAGGCCAGGGGCGAGAAGCTGGCCACGTTCGGCCTGACGGAGCCCGGTGTCGGCACCGACGCCGGCAACCTACAGACCACGGCACGCAAGGACGGCGGCGCGTACCGGCTCAACGGCCAGAAGATCTGGATCAGCCTGGCCGACCTGGCCGACCACTTCCTCGTCTTCGCGACGGTCGATCGGGAAAAGAAGCACAAGGGCGTGACGGCCTTCGTCGTGGAGCGCGGGATGAACGGCCTGACCACCGGTACCCTCCACGGCAAGCTCGGGATCCGGGCCGGCAATACCGGCCTCATCAACCTCGACGACGTCGTCGTGCCCGCGGAAAACCGGATCGGCGAGGAAGGGGAGGGGTTCCTCATCGCGATGAGCGCGATCGACCAGGGCAGGTACACGGTCGCGGCCGGGGCCGTCGGTCTCGCCCAGGCGTGCATCGACGCGAGCGTCCGGTACGCACACGAGCGCAGGACGTTCGGGCAGGAGATCGGCGAGCACCAGCTCGTGAAGCAGCTGATCGCCAAGATGGTCGCGGGGACCGAGATGGGGCGGCTGCTCGTCTGGCGGGCGGGCTGGCTGAAGAACCAGGGGAAGCGCAACACCAGGGAGACCTCGCTGGCCAAGTGGCACGCGACGGAGCACTCGGTACAGAGCGCGCTCGATGCCATCCAGATCCATGGCGCGAATGGCTACTCGAACGAGTTCCCGGTGGAGCGCTACCTGCGGAATTCGAAGGCGGCCGTCATCTACGAGGGGACCAGCCAGCTGCACACGCTGATCCAGGCCGACTATGCCCTCGGCTACCGCGAGGACCGGCCGCTCCGTTGCGAGCCGTGGCCCGCGCAGGGATGGGAGGCCGTCCGGGCTTGACATGGGCACGTGGACGGAGCGTGAGCTGGCCACCCTCGCCGAGGTCGCCGAGACGTTCGTCCGCGGGGATGCCCGGCGCCGCGCCCGCCTGACGACCGAGGCGATCGAGCGAGCTGCCGACCCCGAACAGCTCCGTCAGTTCCATCGACTCCTCCGCCTCATGGAGTCGCGTCTCGCCAACCTCTTCCTCGGTCGGCGTCCGACGCCGTTCACGTCCATGTCCCCGGCGGCTCGCGAACGCTACCTGCTGACCTGGTCGAGGTCGCCCTTCCCATCGCGCCGCACCGCGTTCGGGACCCTCCGCAAACTGATGACCTTCCTCGCCTACGCCGATCCGGGGGTCGACGCCTCGGGCAACCCGCGGCACGCGCTCATCGGTTACGAGCCGGAGTACCCGCCGATCACCGATGACCGCACGCCGATCGAGCCGTACCCATTGCCGTTCGGATCGGGCACGGATGCCGAGCCCATCACGCTCGAGGCGGACGTCGTGGTCGTCGGCTCCGGAGCGGGAGGCGGCGTGGTCGCGGCGACCCTGGCCGAGGCTGGCCGCTCGGTCGTGATCCTGGATGCCGGCCCGTTCGTGGATGAGGCGACCATGCCGCGCAACGAGCTCGACGCGTTCCGGCAGCTGTACCTCAACCACGGCCTGCTCTCGACGTGGGATGGCTCGATCACGATGCTGGCGGGCTCGGCGGTCGGCGGCGGCACCCTGATCAACTGGTCGACCACGATGGAGGCGCCCGCCGTCATCCGGGATGAGTGGCGACGCGAGCACGGCCTGGCCGACCTCGACGACGGCGAGGCATGGACCTCCGATATCAGCGCCCTCGAGGCGGACCTTGCGGTGTCGGTGGTCCGCCGGCCGCCCCCCAAGGACCAGGCCATCCTCCGTGGCGCCCAGCGCCTCGGTTGGGAAGCGGCCCCGGTGCGTCGCGGCGCCCTCGACTGCGACGACTGCGGCAGTTGCCCGTTCGGCTGCCGACGGGGCTCGAAGCAGTCGGGGATCCGGGTCCACCTCGCCCGGGCGGCCAGCGCCGGCGCTCGGGTCGTGCCGCAGGTCCGCGTCACCAAGGTGCTCATCGAGCGAGGCCGCGCCGTGGGCGTGCAGGGCAAGGCGCTCATCCCCGGGAACGATCCGGTGCCGCGGACGCGGCCGCTCGTCGTCCGCGCGCGGCAGGTCGTCCTTGCCGCAGGAGGGTTGCGGACGCCGGCCCTCCTGCAGGCGTCAGGGATCCGCCACCGGGCGATCGGTCGGAACCTGCAGCTCCATCCCGTGCCGCTCGTGGCGGGCCGGATGACGATGCCGGTCGACATGTGGCACGGGCCGATGCAAGGCGCTCGCTCCCTGCAGTTCATCGACGCGGACCGCGAGCGGAACGGCTACGTCATCGAATCGGCGCCGGGTCATCTCGGCATCCTCGCCCTCGCCCAGCCGTGGGACGGCACCGATGCGCACGCGGCGTCGATGCGCGATAGCCGCTACCTGGCCCCGCTCATCGCGGTCACCCGCGACGGCGGCACGGGTCGGGTGACGCTGACGCGAGCCGGACGCGTCCGGGTGGACTACCGGCTCGATCAGGTCGGCGTGGCGACGCTACGCCACGCGGCAGTCCGGATGGCGAGGCTCGCGCGGGCGGCGGGCGCAGGCGAGATCGTCGTCGCGGCGACACCGGGGATCCGGTTCACGCCCGTGCGCAGCTCACCGGAGAGTGACTCCGCCGCCTATGGCCGGTTCGAGGACCAGGTCGCCGGAATGGATCTCCGGCCGAACCGTGGGTCGGTCTTCTCGGCGCACCAGATGGGCACCGTCCGGATGGGCGACACCCCGCGCGACCATCCGTGCGACCCGTACGGGCGCGTCCGCGCCCGCGGTCGGCGTGACCGGCTGATCGGCGGGCTCTACGTGGCGGATGCCTCGCTGTTCCCGACGGGGATCGGCATCAACCCGATGTTGACCGTGATGGCGTTGGCGCGGCGGGTTTCGCGGACGGTGCTGACGGAGTCGTGAGGTCTGCGGCCGCCGGCGGACGGGCCATCCGACCACGGGCCGTGACGATGAGCGCGACCGCACCGACGATCACCGCGCCGGCGACGAGTGTCCGTGGCCCGACCGGCTCCGAGAGCAGGATCGCGCCGAGGATGACGGCGACGATCGGGTTGACATAGGCGTACGTCGCGACGAGCGGGAGCGGTGCGACGCGGATCATCCAGCCGTAGGTGGTGAACGCGACGATGCTGCCGACGATGGTCAGGTACAGGAACGCGGCGAAGGACGCCATCGATACGCCGGCCGGATCGAACCGTGCCGGTTCGCCGGCCACGGCCGACATGATGGTGAGCACGCCGGCGCCGGCGATCATCTGCAGCCCGGTCGCCACCAGCGGGTCGGTCGGCAGTCGGGCGCGGTGGCTGGCGTACAGCGATCCCGACGACCAGGCGATCGGCGAGATGAGGATCGCGAGGAGCCCGGCGGTGTCGAGCGCATCGGAGCCACCCAGCGCGGTCGGGCCGACCAGGATCGCGACGCCGAGGAACCCGACGACGATGCCGACCACCGCCAGCGGCGGCAGGCGCTCGCCGAGCGCCACCCGACCCAGGATCGCCACCCAGACCGGCATCATCCCGACGAGGAGCGCCGTGATGCCTGAGGGGATCGTCTGCTCGCCGTACGCGACGCCGCCCATGCCCCCGCCGAGCAGCAGTCCGCCGATGAGCGTCGCATCGAGCAGCTCGCGGACCGTGGGCCTCCGCAGCGCGCCGCGGCGGCGCAGGGCCACCCACGTCAACAGCACGAGACCGGCAAGCCCGAATCGCGCCGCGGCCATGAGGAACGGCGGCAGGGTGTCGACCGCGACGGCGATCGCGAGGTAGGTCGAGCCCCAGACGACGTACAGGATGCCCAGCCCGACCCAGATGGCGCGATGATCGAGGTCCCGCGGTCGCGCGGTTGGCATAGTCGGGTGGTCCAAGGCCACAGCATACGCCCTCGGCGTCGTTGCGACAGGCAGTCCCCCGCGCACCGGCGGTGCTGTCGAGCGCGTCGGCGTCAGGCCGCGACGGCGACGGGCCGGCAGATCTTGCACGGCCGGTAGCCGGCCGCGCCCGCGTCGGCGAGCGACCGGAATGGCCGCCGGTTGCGCTCCAGCATGTGACGGCCGGTGCGGCACGTCGGCCAGCACACGATCTTCGTCGAGGCACAGCCGACCAGCCGCTCGCCACGCCGCGCGGCATCTTCCATCGCGTCGGGGTCGAGACCCTCGGCGGACAGGATCGTCCGCTTGTTCTCCGGGCCGCCGAGCGAGTACTGGCCGATCGATCCGTCGCTCCGGACGACGCGATGGCACGGGACGATGAGCGGCACGGGGTTGTGACCGAGCGCCGTGCCCACGGCGCGGACCGCCTTGGGCCGGCCGATCTCCGCCGCGATCCAGCCGTACGGCCGCACCTCGCCGCGGGGGATCTCGAGGGCCTTGCGCCAGACGTCCTGCTCGAACGGGCTGTGGCCGCGCAGGTCGAGTGGGATGTGCACGCGCCTGTCGCCGTCGAGGCGGCGGGCGATGGCATTGGCCAACCGGGACGGCACCTCGGACGGGATGGCACGCCGGCCGGTGGAGGCCAGGTGGCTCGCCTCGAACGCGCCGTCATCGACGGCGCCGTCGACCGACACCACGCCGAGCCCGTTCCAGGCCACGACGAGCCGCCCGAGCGGCGAGTCGATCCGACCGTAGCGGTCGGCCAGCCCGACCTCGACGAGCACGGAGGCGCGAAGCCCCGCCGGTGCCGGCACGGCCAGGTCGGCGAAAGCGGTGGCCTCCCTCTCGGTGATGGTGGTCTCGGCAGTCATGCGGTCATCTCCTCGGGCTCGCGGCGGGCCTCCGTCTCGAGCATCGTGCGTAGCAGGGCGATCCCCCGATGGACCTGGGCCTTGACGGTCCCCTCCGGTCGACCGAGGACGGCGGCGGCTTCTGGATAGGACAGCCCATCGACGTGGCGCAGCACGACGGCGGACCGGTACGCGACGGGCAGGGCGATCAGGCGGGCAGCCCAGCGGTCACGTTCGGCGTGGCGCTCAGCGACGGCCGCCGGCGCCTCCGAGGTGGACGCCGCCGGCTCGGTGATGGGCCGGTCGGTATCGGCGTCGATCGACACCGGTCGTGGACCGCGGGTCGCCCGGCGAGCCGCCACGGAGCGACAGCGGTTGAGCACGATCGTCGTGAGCCACGGCCGGAGGCGAAGCTCCTGGATCCGCGGCCGGTCGTACGAGGCGAGCGCACGGTACGCGCGGACGAGCGCATCCTGGGCGGCCTCTTCGGCCTCGCCCGGGTCGCCCAGCATCCGGAGCGCGATGGTGTACAGCCGATCCTGGTGTGCGACGACGAGCGCATCGAAGGCGCTGTCGAGGTCGTCGGCCAGGTCGGTGGTCAGGCGATCGTCGTCGTCCATCAGGGTGTAGAACCGCGCCAGGGACCGAACCGTTGCACGCCCTCACGGTAGCGCGAGCGCCATGCCGACCCCCGCTGGCCGCGTGCGACAATCGCGACCATGGGCCACGAGGACCGATTCGACGACCTCATCGCCAGCCTCGGCGGCTTCCATCGATCGTGGCTCATCTATCTCGGCATCGAACACGGCCTCTTCTCGGCCATCCGCGATGCCGGCGCGGGCGGGATCAGCCCGGCGGACCTCGCGGCCGCGACCGGCACGCGGCCGGGCGCGGTCGCGGCGTGGTCGTGGGCCTCGGATGCACACGATCTCACGACCTTCGAGGATGACCGGCTCACGATCGACGGCGATGTGGCCGAGATCCTCCTCGACGATCACCGTCCCGACTTCCTGGGCGGCCAGTTCGTCCATGCCGTGGTCGCCTCGATGGACTGGGGCGGCATGGACGAGTTCTTCCGGACGGGTCGCACGGTCGGCGAACGCCCCGATCGGTACCGGGCGGCCATCGAGCGGCTGACCCGACAGGACATCGCGGTGTTCTTCCAGGAGGTGCTGGCCGCGCTGCCGCAGCTTGCCGCGGACCTCGCCGCCGGTGGCCGAGTCGTCGACATCCATTCGGGCGGCGGGCGCTGGCTCCTCGCGATGGCGCGCCGCTTCCCGAGGCTCGAGCTCGTCGGAGTGGAGTTCGAGGCGGATTCGGTCGCGCGGGCGCGCGCCACCGTGGAGGCCGAGGGCCTCGCGGACCGCATCGAGATCCGTCAGGGCGAGCCGACCGACCCCGGACACGAGGGTGAGTACGACCTGGCGTACTTCCAGTACGCGCTGCACCAGCTCCACGACGCGCCGAAGGCGTTGGCCGCGGCGTGGGGCGCGCTGCGGCCCGGAGGCCGCGTGCTCGTCCTGGACTGGCCACTCCCCGGGAGCCTGGAGGAGTTCCGCACGCGGCACGGCGAGATCATCGCCGGGGTCCAGCTCGACGAGCTGTACCAGGGCACGGCGCTCGCGACGCGAGCGCAGTTCCTGGGCTGGTTCTCCGAGGCGGGCCTTCCGGAGCCGACCACCATCGACCTGCCGTCAGGGGCGTCGGTGTTCCTCGCGGAGCATCCGGCCTGACGCTCGGTCAGGCCGGGATCGCGTCCGCCCGCGGATCTCGCTCAGCTGACCTCGACCGTGCCCGTCATCTGGCTGTGGATCTTGCAGAAATAGTCGTATGAGCCCGCGACGTTGAACACGATGCTCCCCGAAGCTCCATTGCCGAGGGTCTCGGTCGTGCATGTCGCGTCGGATGCCATCGTGGCGGTATGGGGCGCGCTGTCGTTGTTGGTCCACGTGACGACATCGCCGACGCCGGCCGTGATCGTGGGCGGGTCGAAGGCGAAGCCGGCGATCGTCGCGGCCACGGTGCCCGCCTCGGTCGATGGCGCGCAGGCGGCTTCGCCGGTGCCACCGCTCTCGGACGCGGCCGGCTCGCTCGCCGCGGGCTCGCTCGCCGCGGGCTCGCTGGCTGCCGGCGCGCTGGCCGGTGCGGAGGCCGACGTCCCGCCCGAGCAGGCGGAGACGATCAACAGCAGGGCGGCCACGACCGCCAAGGGAAGGGTCCGGGACATGTGGGGCTCCTCGTGCTGCCGGTCTCGAGGTCGGTTCCTGGGGTCCGTCGAACGGTACGCCCGGATGGGTCCGGCGGTTTCGTGAGCTCCGGCGCGCTCGATCCACGGATGGACGCCGCGACCGTGCGCAGGCTACTCCGGCACGAGGCGGAGGTCCACGCGATCCCCGGCCGCACGCTGCGCGACCTCGGGGACAGCCTGCTGCTCTATGACCCGGAGGAGCCGGAGCCGTTCTGGAACCGCATCGCGGCCATCCGCTGGCCCATCGATCCGACGGGTTTCGACCACCGGCTGGCGGAGATCGGCGTCCTGTTCGCCTCGATCGGCCGGCAGCCGCACATATGGACGTCGCCGCCACACGACGAACCCGCGGACCTGGTGGCCCGGCTCGCAGCGAACGGGTTCGAGAACGTCGGCGAGGGTCTGCTGATGGTCGCCTCGGGCGCAGGCCCGGCGCGAGCCGCCCTGGCCCGGTCGCCGCTGGACGCGTCGATGACGCTGGAGCGCCTGCGCGCACTGCCCGGCTCGGCCGCCGATCGACCCGCGGAGGCCATCGCCTCGGTCCTGCTCGCCGCGTTCGGTGTCGGTGCCGAGCGACGGCCCGGTGTCATCGCCGAGACGCGAGCCTCGCTCGGTGATCCGCGCTTCACCCACTACCTCGTCCGCCGCGATGGTCTGCCCGTGGCGGTCGCCCGGCGGGCGACGTTCGACCGCATCTCCTACCTGTCGTCGATCGGTACGGTCGAGGCGGTGAGAGGCCGCGGGCTCGGTCGGTTCGTAACGGCGACCGCGATGGTCGACGCGGTCGCGGAGGGCAGCGAGCTGATCCATCTCGGGGTGTTCGCGGACAACCTGCCGGCGCGCACGCTCTATGAACGGCTCGGGTTCCTGATGAGTGGGCATCCGGGCCCGGACATGATCCTCGTCGGATGACGCGGGTCGTAGCCCGAGGGTGGGCGACCGTCGACCTCGATCGGGCGGAGGAGGAGCTCCGGGCGCTGGTCGTCGTCGGCGGCCCGTTCGAGGAGGCGACGCGCTCCGAGCTCCTGGGCGCGCGTTGCCGCCGCGCGCGAGTCGCGGATCCGGGCGCGTCGGATGGCGAGCCCTCCTGGCTGGTCGTGCTCGAGCCGGACACCGAGGGACGCCTCGCCGCGTTCCTCGCGCGTCACGATGAGGGCTGGGCGGCGACCTGGACCGTGGGCGAGGAGGACGCGTCGCAGGCACGGCCCGGACCGCTCGGCCCCGAGACGCTGTCGGCGGGCCGGCCTGCGAGCGGTCCGTTCCGGTTGCTCGTGGCGGCCGCTACCATCGAGCCGTGACCGAGACGACCGACCCGACCGACCCGACCGTCACGATCCGGCCCGCCGCGGACGCTGACGCCGAAGCGATCGCCGCCCTGTTCACCGACGAGGGCTACCCGGCCGGCCCGAGCGACATCGTCGAGCGGATGACCCGCTTCGCCTCGGAGCACTCGCGGGTCGTGATCGCCGAGCACGAGGGCAGCGTGCTGGGCTTCATCGCGGTCCATGCGCTTCCCCGGTTCGAGCACGACGACCGGATCCTGCGCGTGCTCGCGCTCGTGGTCGATGCCGGCGCGCGCGAACGGGGCGTCGGCCACCGGCTGATGTCGGAGGCGGAGCGCATCGCCGCGGAACTCGGCGCCGCGTTCGTCGAGGTCACCGCCGGTCACCATCGGCCGGAGGCCTTCCGGCTCTACGAATCGATGGGCTACGACGCCTCCGTGGCCGCGTATCTCCGCAAGAAGCTCTGATCAGTCGATGACCGTCACGTCCCAGGGCCCCGTCATCCGGGTGCGCGGCCTGACCAAGCGCTACGGCGATGTGCAGGCCGTCGCCGGCATCGACTTCGACGTCGCGAAGGGCGAGATCTTCGGCCTGCTCGGACCCAACGGTGCCGGCAAGACGACGACCGTGGAGATCCTCGAGGGACTGCGCAAGCCCGATGGTGGCGAGGTCGACGTCCTCGGCGTCGACGTCACCCGGGATGCCGATGCCCTCAAGCCGCGGATCGGGGTCAGCCTCCAGACCGCCGCGCTCTATCCGAAGCTGACGGTGACCGAGCTGGTGGACCTCTTCCGCAGCTTCTATCCACGGGCCCGCTCGACCCAGGAGGTCATCGATGCCCTCGAGCTCGGCGAGCGCAAGGATGCCCGTAGCGAGGTCCTCTCGGGTGGCCAGCGTCAACGGCTCGCCGTCGCGCTGTCGCTGGTGAACGATCCGGAGCTGGTCTTCCTCGACGAGCCGACGACGGGCCTGGACCCGGCCGCCCGACGGACGCTGTGGGACATCGTCGAGGCGCTCAAGGCCGACGGCCGGTCGGTGCTCCTGACCACGCACTACATGGAGGAGGCCGAGATCCTGTGCGACCGACTCGCGATCATGGATCACGGCCGGATCCTCGAGATGGGCACGGTCGAGGAGCTGGTGTCGAAACACTTCCAGGAGCGGACCGTCCGCTTCGACCGCCTGGAGGGGCTGGGGCTGGCGGAGCTCGAGTCGCTGCCGGCGGTCTCGTCGGTGAAGGAGGATGAGGCGGAGGTGCTGATCTACACCCGCGACCCGGGCCCGACGATCGGGGCGCTCCTGGACCTCGCGGACTCGCGCGGGGTCGAGCCCCAGAACCTCTCGATCCGGCGGGCCACGCTCGAGGACGTGTTCCTCGACCTCACCGGCCGGGCGCTACGGGACTGATCGATGCAGGCCCTGTTCGCCCTCACGGTCGCCAACATGAAGAGCTACCTGCGCGACCGCGCCGCGCTGTTCTGGACGCTCGCGTTCCCGCTCATCTTCATCTTCATGTTCGGCTTCATCTTCCAGGAGGGCGGCGGCAGCCGCCTGACCCTCGGCTGGGTCGACCAGGACCAGTCGACCGAGTCGACCGCGCTGCGGGCCCGCTTCGCCGAGCAGGCCGGGACCGAGCTCAAGGACGGCTCGCAGGACGGCAGCCTGGCGTCGATGCGCGAGGGCGATGTCGACGCCGTGATCGTCGTGCCCGCCGGGTACGGCGAGGCGATCGCCGCCGGCAAGGCCGGGACCGGCGGACCGACGGCGGTCGCGGTCTACACCGACCCATCCCGGTCGAACCTCGTGTCGTCCGTGTACCAGTCGGTCCAGGCCGTGTTCGGCATGGTCAACCTCGGCGATCGGCCGCCGCTGGTGGTGCCCCAGCCCGAGACCCTCCAGACCGAGAACCTGAACTTCATCAGCTACTTCGTGCCGAGCATGCTCGGCCTGTCGGTGATGCAGGTGGGCATCTTCGCGGCGATCCCGCTGGTCGCCGATCGGGAGAAGCTGATCCTGAAGCGGCTCGCCGCGACGCCGCTCCGGCGGTGGCAGCTGGTCGGCTCGAACGTCGCGATGCGGCTGCTCATCGCGCTGATCCAGGCCGTGATCATCGTCGCGGTCGGGGTGGCGGTGTTCGGGGTCCAGATCGTCGGGTCGCTGCTGCTGGCGGCGGCGTTCATCGCCCTCGGCGCCATGGCGTTCCTGGCGCTCGGCTATGTCCTCGCGTCGTTCACGAAGACCGAGGAGGCGGCCAACGGGATGACGAGCGTCGTCCAGTTCCCGATGATGTTCCTGTCCGG
>DATBMM010000251.1:0-4224 GCA_036554825.1 Candidatus Limnocylindrales bacterium | reverse complement strand
GCGGCCTTCACGCGGTCGACCCCGAACAGCGTCCGGTCGCCCCATTCGAGCGCGCGGACCGCGGGTGTCACGTCCTCGGCTCGGATGAACGCCAGTCGCTTGCGCTCGTTCGGAAAACCCTCGATGAGGGCATCGACGTCGTCGGCCAGCACGAGTCGGGACTCGGCGGGAGGTTCGACCCGGAGGGCGGCCATGATCGCGTCTGCCTCGTCGGCGACCAGGACGACCTCGTCGTACCGGCTGCTCTCGCCGGCGAGGACCCGCTCGACCTCGCCGCGGTTCGTGACGGTCGCCGGGGAGCGGAAGTGGGTCACCGGGACGATCGCCGACCGGACGACACCGGCGGTCGGGGCTGGGGTGGGTGTCGCCGTGGACTCGGGAGTCGCGGGAGCGGCGGACGCCGGTTCCGGGGTCGCCGATCCGACGGCCCCAAGCGGGTCGGACGGCGATGCCGATGCACTCGGTCCGGCGGTCGAGTCCGCACCGAACCCGAGCTGGCCACCGGTCATCGGGACCGCGATCCCGACCACCAGCAGGCCCGTCATGACCAGCAGCGGGAGACGGTTGACGGTCATGCGCCGCATCGGGCGCATTCTGCCAGAGGCCGCGCATCGGGCAGAAGGAACGCCCCGTCCGGGCGGGCGGACGGGGCGTAGGGAGATGCGATGATGGCGGACCCGACCGGATTCGAACCGGCGATCTCCAGCGTGACAGGCTGGCATGTTGGGCCGCTACACCACGGGTCCGTTCGCGGCGAGGGCGGAGCATAGCAGAGGCGCCCTGCCTTGTCAGACGTCGGCACGGGAGCCCGCGCCTATACTCGCCACCCATGCCAGACCGTCCCATCGACCTCCGCAGCGACACCGTCACGCGCCCGACCGAGGCGATGCGGCGGGCCATGGCGGCCGCCGAGGTCGGCGACGACGTGTTCGGCGACGACCCGACGGTCATCGCGCTCGAGGAGCGTGCCGCCGACCTGCTCGGCAAGGAGGCGGGCCTGTTCGTCGCCTCCGGGACGATGGGCAATCTCGTGTCGATGATGGCCCACCTCGCCCGCGGGCAGGAGGTCATCGCCGGCAAGGAGCACCACCTCGTGATCGACGAGGCCGCCGGCCACGCGGTCATCGTCGGCGCCAGCGCGCGGACCCTCGAGGACCGGGCCGACGGGACCCTCGACCCGGCGGCCATCGATGCCGCCTTCCGCGACCCGACCGATGTCCACGAGCCGCTGTCTGGCCTGGTGACCCTCGAGAACACCCACGCCCACTCGATGGCGCGGCCCCTGTCGCCGGCGTATGAGCGGGAGGTGGCGACGATCGCCCGCCGGCACGGGGTGCCGCTCCACATCGATGGTGCACGGTTCTGGAACGCGGTCGTCGCCCAGCGCGACGCCGGCGTCACCGCGCGCGACCTGTCCGATCCTGCCGACTCGGTCACGTTCTGCCTGTCCAAGGCGCTCGGCTGTCCGGTCGGCTCGGTCGTCGTCGGGAGCCGCGAGTTCATCGCCCGAGCGAGGCGTGCTCGGAAGATGGTCGGCGGCGGGATGCGCCAGGCTGGGATCCTGGCGGCGGCCGGCCTCGTGGCCCTCTCGGATGGGCCGGACGGGATGATCGACCGTCTGGCCGACGATCACGCCAACGCCCGCCGGCTGGCGGAGGCCCTCTCCGACCTGGACGGCATCGCCAGCGCAGGCGGCATCGCCCAGCCGACCCCGGGCCGGCTCGACCCCGGCCGCGTGCTGACGAACTTCGTCCTCTTCACGGTCGACCGCGATCGGCGGTCCTTCCTCGACGCCCTGGCAGCGCGGAACGTCTGGATGGTGGACTATTCCCACGGCCAGGTCCGGGCCGTCACCCACCACGACGTCTCGACCGCCGACATCGACACCGTGATCGCGGCGACGCGCGACGCGCTCGCCGAGACCGCCTCCGGCACAACCGGCGACAGCGCCGCGGAACCGATCGCGGCGACCGCCTGAGCCCGCGTCCGTCGCGGACAGGCCCACCGTCCCCCTCCCCGCCTCGACCCCCTGGAGCACCACCCGTGACCCTCTCCCCCGACGCGACGGATCCCGCGCTGCCGCGACCCGCTCCGGCGCCCGAGCCGGGCCCGCTCGACGACCGCTTCTACGACCTCGTCGAACTGCGGTTCCGGCGGCTCATGCGCGACAACCCGGTGGCCGCCACGTACCTGGGCGTCCACGCCTACGACGACCAGCTCGGCGACGGTGGACGCGACGCGATCCTGGGCGAGATCGGCGCCGATCGCGATCACCTGACCGCGATCGAGGGCCTCGCCGACGAGGGCCTGTCGCCCGCCGTTCGCTTCGAACGCGACCTCGAGCTCCACAACGTGCGGCGCTCGATCGTCGAGCTCGACGAGCTGCGGATCTGGGAGCGTCGGTCGCTGGCGCTCGACACGATCGGTGACGGGCTCTTCCTGCTGTTCGCGCGCGACCACGCACCGCTGGCCGAACGCCTCGAGGCGATGACGGGCCGGCTCGAGGCGGCGCCGGTCTACCTGGAGGAGGCGCGCTCCCGGGCGAGCCGTCCACAGGTCCGGCTCTGGCAGCGCATCGAGCTGCAGTCGGCCGGGCAATTGCCGGCGCTGTTCGACGAGATCGTCGCCGCGGGCCGGGGCGTGCTCGGTCCCGCCGAGGGACGGCGTCTCGAGCGGGCCGCGGCCGCCGCGACGGTCGCTGTCGACCTGCACACGACCTGGGTCGAGGCCACGCTCGCGGCCGGCACGGACGACTGGGCATCAGGTCGAGAGCTCCACGACCGGCTGGTCGCGCATCGGGCGTTCGACGGCCTCGACGCCGACGCGATCCTCGCCCTCGGCGAGCAGAAGCTGGCCGACGAGCGTGCGGCGCGCGCCGCCGCGGCACGCGAGATCGACGCCGAGGCGGACGTGACCGAGGTGGTCGCCCGCGTGAAGGCGGACCACCCGACGACGTTCGAAGAGGCCCTCGAGGAGTATCGCGCGGCGATGCGCCGTGCCCGTGCGCATATCGTCGAGCACGACCTCGTCTCGATCCCGGACGACGAGCGGATCGACGTCATCGAGACGCCCGACTACCTGCGCAACGTCATCCCGTTCGCGGCCTACTTCTCGCCGGAGGCCTTCGCCCGCGACGCCAAGGGCATCTACGTCGTCACGCGGTCGGTGAGCGGCGACCCGAACGCGATGAACGAACACAACCGCGCCTCGATCAGCAACACGAGCATCCACGAGGCGTATCCCGGCCACCACCTCCAGCTCGACGTCGCCCGCCGCCATCCATCGCTGACCCGGCTGCTCGCGGACGCGCCCGAGTTCGTCGAGGGCTGGGGGATGTACTCCGAGCTGATGATGCGCGAGCACGGCTTCGACGCCGGGCCGGAATACCGGCTCATGCTCCACACCGATGCCATCTGGCGCGCCTGCCGGATCATCCTCGACATCCGCCTCCACCGCGGGGAGATCGGCGTCGACGAAGCCGTCGACTTCCTCATCGACCAGACCGGGTTCGAGCGCGACAACGCACGCAGCGAGGTCGAGTGGTACACGTACCGCCCGACCTATCCCCTGTCCTATCTCCTGGGGCGCACGCTGCTGCTCGATCTGCGGGCCGCCGAGCGGCGCCGGCTCGGTGACGGGTTCTTGCTCCGCGACTTCCACGACACGCTGCTGCGTAACGGGTCGCTGCCGATCAGCTTCCACCGACGCCTGCTCACCGGCGAGGGCGCCTGAGGCGTGCTCGTCATCCCGTCGATCGACCTGGAGGGCGGCCGCTCGCGGGTCGTCTACTGGCCGGGGGCGTCGGCGGGGATCGGTGCGCCGACGGACCGTCCCGAGCGGATCGTCGAACGGCTCGTCGCGCAGGGTGCCCGGCTCGTCCACCTGATCGACTTCGACGGGGCGCGGTCCGGGGCTCCCGGGAACCTCGACGCCATCGGGGCGGTGGCGTCAAGGTCGGCCGTGCCGCTGCAGCTCGCCGGTGGCCTCGACTCGCCCGAGGCGATCCAACTGGCGTTCGCCGCCGGCGCGACGCGGGTGGTCCTGACGACCGCCATCGCCGATCGCCCCGACACCCTTCGGGCCTGTCTCGCGGTCGCCGGCGACTGGCTGGCGGTCGGGCTGGACCCCCGCCCTGAGCGCCTTGCCGCGTTTCCCTGGCAACGCTCCTCGCCCCCCACGGTCGAGACCCTGGTGGGCGAGCTCGTGGGCGCGGGTGTCGGCCGC
>DATBMM010000215.1:0-6009 GCA_036554825.1 Candidatus Limnocylindrales bacterium | reverse complement strand
ACCTTCTGCGGCTCACCTTCGAGCAGCACCTGGGGATGCAGCTGGTGATGGTCGACGCACGGCAGCGGTTCCTTGCTCGCCTCGCCGGTGTCGAGGATCCGGAGCAGAAACGCCGCATCATCGGCGACGAGTTCATCCGCGTCTTCGAGGAGGAGGCCGCGAAGCTCGGGCGCATCGACTTCCTGACGCAGGGGACGCTCTACCCCGACGTCATCGAGAGCGCGACCGCCGAGACGAAGGCGGCCCAGAAGATCAAGACCCACCACAACGTCGGCGGGCTCCCGGCCGACCTCCGCTTCCAGTTGATCGAACCGTTGCGCTACCTGTTCAAGGACGAGGTCCGCAAGGTCGGGCTGGAGCTCGGATTGCCGGAGGCGATGGTGTTGCGCCAGCCGTTCCCCGGCCCCGGCCTCGCGATCCGCATCATCGGCGAGGTCACGGCAGAGCGGCTCGATACGCTGCGCGAGGCGGATTGGATCGTCATCGACGAGATCAAGGGCGCCAACCTGTATCGGTCGCTGTGGCAGTCGTTCGCGATCCTGACGCCAGTCCGGTCGGTCGGCGTGATGGGCGATGGGCGAACATACGCGAACGTGGTCGCCATCCGGGCCGTCACCTCGGAGGACGGCATGACCGCCGACTGGGCGAAGCTGCCGTACGACGTCCTGGCGAAGATCAGCAGCCGCATCGTCAACGAGGTCCCGGGCGTCAATCGTGTCGTCTACGACATCTCGTCGAAGCCGCCGGCGACGATCGAGTGGGAGTGATGCGCCGGCCCGGTACCGCGCGCACCCCGGACCGATGGGGTATTCCGGCACGCTGACCGTGGCGTAGCATTCGGTCCATGGTCGACGACACGAGCGCGGCGGCCGGGTCCGGGGCGTCCGTCTGCCCGTGGTGCTCGGCGACATATACCGGCGATCCCGAAGCCTGCCCGTCGTGCGGTGCCGCGCTGACCGTCGATCCGGCGACCGATCCGTCGTTGCCCGGCGTGACCGCCATCGATCCTGCCGCCATCGTCCGCGCCAAGGCGCCGGTCGCCCGCCCGCGGAGCCGGCTGCTCTCGTGGATCAGCGGTGACTACGTCGATGACGGGTTGAGCCCGGCCGAGGCCGGCGCCCTGGCTCCGCCCGACGACGCCGTCCGGCGGGAGATGCTGCGCCTGGCGCTGCAAGCCGAGGTCGCGGATCTGCAGGCCGAGGCCGATGCGATCCGTGCCGACGAGGCCATGGAGGGTCGCGCTCCTGCGACCGGTCCCGATGAGGGGGCCGCCGCGGAGACGGTGCCCCAGGCCGGCGTCGTCGCCGAGGGGCGCCAGGAGGTCGACGCGGTTCACGACGCGGAAGCGCGGACCGACGAGGACCGTCAGGCCGTCTGACGGTGGGGGCCGCGTAGACTTCGGGCCGTGCCCGACCGTCTTCCCGCGCCCGGCCCGTCGTTCCTCCGCGAGCACGAGGTCCGCATCGGCGAGAGGGCGTTGCGCGCCGGGATGGGACGCCCGTCGGAGGACCCAGACGGCTGGTGGATGGCCATCATGTGGGTGGCCGACCACGATGGTGTGATCAGCTTCCGTGACGTCGCCCCGACAGCTGGACCGCCCCCCGATCCGCCTCTCGCCCGTCTCGGCCCGGCACTCTCCGGGGCGCTGTCGGGCCTGATCCTCGAGGACGCGGGGAGGCTCCAACTGCGCGTCGGGCTGCTGGTCCCGCCCGAGGACCCGGAGCGGACCTGGCGGACGCCATTGGCCATCCGGGCCGCCTTCCGATTCGAGCCGGCCCGCGCCGCCACGATGCGCCCGAACGAGCTCGCCGAGACCGTGCTTGCCGCGTTCCGACGCTCGGTCGAGGCCCTTCACCGGCCCTAGGGCCGTCGGACCAATGGGGATCGGGGCGACGCTGGTCCTCTCGTTGCTCGCGGTGCTCGAGCGGCCCTCCACCTGGGTGCTGACCCTGGTCGGCTTCCTCGTCCGTGGCGGCTGGCTGGTCGTGCTTGCGCCGGTCGTGGTGCTGCCCACCGCGGTCGGTGTCGCGAACGTCATCGCGCCGATCCTCGAGGACGTCGCGTTCGGTCGGCGGACCGACCAGGTCCTGCTGCTGGCCGGCCTCGCCTCGCTCGTCGGCCTGGCTTGGCTGATCGGGGGCGGGCTGCTCGCGGCAGCCGCCGAGGTCGAAGCCGTGCGGCGGATCCGTGCCGAGACCGACGAGGAGGGCACCGGCACGTCGTCCGCGCCCGCGCCCAATCCCGTCCGGCGAGGGGCCGCATGGCGCGTGCTCGTCGTGCGGATCGTCGCGCTCATCCCGTTCGTGGTGGCACTCGGCTGGGCCGCGGTGCGCCTGGTGAGCGTCGGCTACCGCGAGCTCACCGTGCCGTCCGACGTGTCGACACCGGCCGCGTGGCGCATCGTCGGCGGTGCCCCCGACGCCCTCGTCGGGCTCGGAATCACGTGGATCCTCGCCGAGGTCATCGGGGCGTCGGCGTCACGTCGCGTGATCCTCGAGGGCGATGGCGTGGGCGGGGCCCTGCGCACCGCGGTCGGGCGGCTGCGGTATCGACCGGTACCACTGGTCGTCCTGGCTGTCACCTCGCTCCTCTCGCTGCTGGCCGTCCTGGCGGTGACGGGGCTGGCGACGGGGGTCGCGTGGTCGGCCCTCCGGACGGCGCTGGCCGCGGGCGACGCCTCGTTCGGCACGACCGCCCTGCTGGTCGGGTTCGTCGCGTTGTTCGGCGCAAGCCTCGTGCTGATCGGGCTGACGACGGCGTGGCGTGCAGCCACCTGGACCGTCGAGGCCACGTCACGGGGGGTCCCACGCACGAACGGGACGTTCGGGGGAGTCGGCGGCACCCGGTCGGGGGACTAGAAGCCCCCTGCGTCGTCTGGCAGCGTGAGTGGCCCTTCGGCCGATGGGGCGAGCCGAGGACCACATCGAGGTGAGGATGACCGCGCAGTCGATCGTCTGCCGCAGTTGCGCAGCCGACGTCCCCGGTGGGCGGCTTTCGTGCCCGTCCTGCGGGGAGCTGCTCGCGTCCGTGGCCGGGAGTCGCCGGAGCGAGGCGCGCGCCGGTGGGCGTCGCGTCGTCCCGGATGTCCTGTATGACGTGCCGGCCGGCCCCGCCGACCCGATCGTCGAGGGGCAGCTTGCGCTCGATGGCGCCGCTGTCGATGCGGGCCCGGCGAGGCGTGATCCGGCAGCCGAACTGCCGTGGGCGACGGCGATGCTCGAAGACGCGGACGACGACACGGACGATGGCCTCGACGACGCACGGGACGAGCGCAACGGGAGCACCGGCCCGCATGTCGATCACCGCGACGCTGCGCCCGGATCGACCCCGGCCGACACGGCCGAACCCACGACGCAGGGCTGGCAGGTCGGTGCGGCGAGCCTGCAGGGCGGACCGACACCTGCGTACATGCCACGCCCCGATCGACGGCCGCCGGCCGCGTCCACCGCCCCCGCCGGAGCACCCGTCGTCGCCCATGGGAGCGTTGCACCAGGCGCCTATGTCCCGCCGCTCCCGGTCTTGCCCAGTGCGCCCGCGGGGGCCGTGGCGCCGGCCCGAGCGTGGGCCGGCCATGCCGCGTCGACCCCTGGCGATGCCCCTGACGCCCCATCGGGCCGGTCATCGAGCGCGGAGCTCGACGATCGAGCCCGGATGCTCGAGTTCGTTCGCTGGCTGACGGTCGCGGGCTCCGCCTTCGCTGCGATGGGCTTCCTGCTGCCGTGGGGACTGGTCGTGATCGGGTCAGCCGACACGACGTACTTCGGCCGCTGGGGTCTCGCCGGCCCGTGGCACGCCGTCGTCGCCCTCGGTCTGCTCGCCGTCCTGGCCCTCGGTCTGGTCCAGAACGGCATCCCGGCCTGGCTCCGGTCTGGGCTGCCGGGCCTCGGCCTTGGCGCGCTCTTGCTCGGGCTGGTGTGGCCGTATCTCGCCCTGCCGACGCTGGGCACCGGACCGGGAGCGATCATGGCCGCCGTCGGCGCCCTCGCGTTGGCCGTCTCGGGCGTCCTGGCCATCGTCGCGGACCGTCACGCGGAGCCCGGCGCCTCCGTCTGACCCGGGCCTCGCCCGGCCGACGTCGTGGCCGGAACGCGGGGGAGCCCCTGCTACACTGCCCCGCGAGCACCACCCCACGGAGGTACGCCCCGGCGCATGCCTGAGATCCTCGACAGCATCGGCCAGGCGATCGAAGACATCATCAACAGCCCGGCGGTCACGCTCGGCCTGCGCCTCATCTTCATCTACCTGGTCGTCCTGTGGATCGCCTCCGCGTACTGGGCGTTCCGCGACATGCAGCAGCGGTCGGACAACGCGATCCTGCCCTACCTGGTCGCGGCGGGCATCATCCTCTTCACCCCGTTCCTGTTCTTCTTCGCGATCTGGGTCTACAAGATCATCCGGCCGCACGAGAAGATCGGCGAGGTCTGGGAGCGCAATCTGGCCGAGGAGGCCCTCCTCAACGAGGTCGAGTCGGTCCACCATTGTCCGACCTGTGAACGGCGCGTCGACGAGGAATGGATCATCTGTCCGTCGTGCCGCACGCGCCTGAACCGCGTCTGCCCCAACTGCTCCCGGCTGGTGGGGCTCGATTGGTCCCTGTGCGCCTGGTGCGGCAAGGACTTCGAGCGGCGTGAGGTCGTCCCCGTCGGGATGATCCAGCCGCTCCCGTCCGGCTCGGAGCAGACCGGCCGGATCGCGGCGCCGACGGCCGGGGCGGCCTCGGCCCTCCCGGCGGCCATCCAGCGCTCCGTTCGGTCGCGCGGTGGGCGCCAGCGCCCGTCGACCGCGGGGGATCCGCTGCCCGAACGGTGACGGCTCCGCCGCCCGAGAATCCCGACCCCCAGCGACGACCCGGCGCCTCGACCTTCACGATCGAGGGCCGTTCGGCTCCCGGACTGTTCGTCCTCGGCTGGTTGGCGACGCTGCTCGGGCTCGGCGCCGTCCTCGTCGCGGCCATGGCTGGCCAGGCTGGGCCGGCGCCCATCGTCCTCGTCGTCGGGTTGATCCTCCTGTCGATCGGACTCGTCGCCGGCGCTGGTGGCCAGGCCATCGAACGACGGGCGCGCGGAGGGCGCGCCTATACCGGTCCCTCGCCGTTCCTCGTCTTCGCCGCGGGCATCCCGATCAGCGGCCTGCTCGGCATCCTCGTCGGTGCGATCCTCGTCGCGGTGTCCATCCCCGTCGATGGACCCGCAGGGCGCCTCGCGGCCATCCTCCTCCAGGCGCTGGTCTATGTCGCGCTGATCCGCCTGCTCGTCGTCGACACCGGAGCGCTGTCCTGGTCGCAGATGGGGATCACGCGTCCGTCGTGGTCGGCGCTCAGTGACCTGGGTCTCGGCATGGTCCTGGCCTTCGCGGTGATCCTCGTCACGATCCCGGTCGCCCTGCTCGTTGCCCGGTTCCTGCCCGTCCCGCCCGAAAGCCCCCTCCCACCGACCGGCGACACGCCCGGGCTCATCGTCAATCTGCTCGCGGGCGTGGTCGTGGCCCCGCTCAGCGAGGAGATCATGTTCCGGGCGTTCGCGACGACCGCCTGGATGGCCGATATGGGCGTGTGGCGAGGCGTCATCCGGGGTGCGCTCTTCTTCGCGGTCGTGCACGTGCTGACGATCAGCGGCGTCGATGCCGGCCAGGCCGTCGCGGTCGCCCTCGCGGCGTTCTTGGGACGGATCCCGGTCGCGATCGCCCTCGGTTGGCTGTTTTCGCGGACACGGAGCATCTGGGCGCCGCTGGGTCTGCATGCCGCGTTCAACGGGATCCTGCTCGTGTTAGCGGAGATCGCCTTCCGGACGGGCCTGGCACCGGCCTGACCCCCCGGCCGATAAGCCGCCGACGACCTCGCGGTGAGTCCGCGGTGAGGCCCCATCGGTAGCCTCGATCGCGTCCTCGGGGTCCGGATGGCGGGAGAGATCGGCGGGCTCTCGTCGTCCGGTCCCCTGGGACATCCGCCGCCCACCCACCCTGCGGAGGCCGACGTGTCCGTCGCCAGCCCGGCACGCGCGGCCGGCCACC
>DATBMM010000208.1:0-1979 GCA_036554825.1 Candidatus Limnocylindrales bacterium | reverse complement strand
CTCCGCGGCAAGGTCGTGTGGATCAACTTCTTCGCGTCGTGGTGCCCGCCGTGTCAGCAGGAGACGCCGATCCTGCGCTCGCTCGCCGACGAGTACCGCGATCGCGGGCTCGAGGTGGTCGGGATCAGCGTCCAGGAGACGACGTCCACGGACGTCAAGGCCTACGCCGACCGCTATCGGCTGCGCTACACGATCGGGTTCGACGGGTCGGGGCACGTCCTCCGCGAGTACCGCGTGTTCGCGTTGCCGACCCAGTTCTTCATCGATGTCGACGGCGCGATCCGGACCGTCGTCAGCGGCCCGGTCGACGAGCAAGGCGCGCGGGCACTGATCGAGTCGATGCTGCGCGAGATGCCGGCCGCGTCCTAGAGCGGCACGTACCGGAAGCGGTCGCGGTCGCGCTCGATGTGGCCGATCGGCTGCTTCGCCTCGTGCGAGAGCACGATCACCCACTCCTCGTCCACCGCCCTCGCGAACAGCTCGGCCTTCTGGGCCACGGAATCGAGCGGGAAGTCGTCGAAGGCCGTGACCCAGCGCGGATTGGCGGCCCATGGCCGCATGAACAGGTCGCCGAAGAAGACGAGCGTCCTGGCGCCATCGCCGGTGCCCCGCGCGATGATCGCCTGATGACCGGACGAATGGCCGCCGGTCGGGATCACCGACACGCCCGGCAGCAGCTCCTTCTCCCCGTCGACCGAGCCCTGCGCGCCCCACGCCTTGACCAGCTCGAGCTCGGGCTGGACATACGAGGCGACGAGGCGCGGATTGTCGCCGAGGGCGATCTCCCACTCCGCCTTCTGGGCCACGACCGTGGCGTGCGGGAAGGCCTTCTCCCCGTCGGCGCGAAGGAGGCCGCCGGCGTGGTCGAAGTGGAGGTGGCTGAGCGCGACGTAGTCGACCGACTCGGGCAGGAAGTGCGCGTTCTCGAGCGCCGGCAGGATGGCCGGCCCCTCGTAGGCGCGCATATCGCGCGTCTTCTCGTCGAGCCGCTCGCCGATGCCGGTCTCGACCAGGACGCGGCCGGACGGCGTCTCGATCAGCAGGCAGTTGAGCGCCTGGAGGAGCCGGTTCTCGGCGTCGATCTCGTCGGTGACGAGGCTCTTCCAGAGCAGCTTCGGGACCGGGCCGAACAGGGCTCCGGCGTCGGATCGGAAGGTGCCGGCCTGGATCAGCGCGACCTTGGTGCCGCCACCCAGGTCCGCCAGCCAGTCGACCGCGTCGTTGATCGCCACGGGTCTACTGGTTCCTGTCGCCCTTCCCGTCGAAGTCGCGGTGATAGGCCGACGCCGTCGGTTCTCTCTGTCCCTGGTAGCGGGAGCGGAGCTCAGGCGAACCGTATGGCCGTTCGACGGGCGACGACATGCGGAAGAACGAGATCTGGCCGATGCGCATGCCCGAGTAGAGCGCGATCGGCAAGTTGGCGACGTTAGAGAGTTCCAGCGTGAGGTTGCCTTTCCATCCCGGATCGACGTAGCCGGCGGTCGAGTGGATCAGCAGGCCGAGGCGCCCCAGTGAGCTTCGTCCTTCGAGGCGCGCGACCAGATCATCGGGCAACTCGACCCACTCGAGCGTCTGGCCGAGCACGAACTCCCCCGGGTGGAGGATGAACTGGACGTCGTCCTCCACGGTCACGAGTTCCGTCAGGTCTGGTTGCTCGACCCGGACGTCGATGTACGGGTAGCGGTTGTTCCGGAAGACCCGGAACGACCGATCAAGGTGAAGGTCGACCGACGACGGCTGCAGGTCCTGCGGGTCGTACGGGTCGATGCGGACGGAGCCGCTCTCGAGCGCTGCGCGGATGTCGCGGTCGGAGAGGACGCTCACGCGACGGGCTGTCCGTCGCCCTTCTCGGCGTACAGGCTGTCGACCTCGCGCTTGAGGTCCTCGAGGTCCTCGAAGCTCTGGTAGACGCTGGCGAACCGGATGTAGGCGATCTGGTCGAGCCCGCGCAGCGCCTCCATGGCCAACGCACCGACCCG
>DATBMM010000130.1:0-3915 GCA_036554825.1 Candidatus Limnocylindrales bacterium | reverse complement strand
CCTCCGCCTCACCGGCCCCCGGGAAGTGCTTGATGCAGGCGGCCACGCCGGCGGACTGCAGCCCTCGAACCATCGCGGCTCCGTGCCGCTCGACCCGGACCGCATCATCCCCGAACGAGCGGATCCCGAGCGCCGGGTTGGCCGGGTTGGAGGCCACGTCCAGGACCGGCGCGTACACGACGTTGACGCCCATCGCCCGCGCTTCCGTCCCGATCGCCCGCCCGACCCGCTCGGTCAGCGCGACGTCGTCTGCCGCGCCGAGCGCCATGTTGCCGGCGAACGCTGTCGACCCGTCGCCGAGC
The DNA here is from genome assembly GCA_036554825.1 of Candidatus Limnocylindrales bacterium. Classification (GTDB taxonomy): domain Bacteria; phylum Chloroflexota; class Limnocylindria; order Limnocylindrales; family CSP1-4; genus SPCO01. The sequence continues at coordinate 3,613 of DATBMM010000130.1, read as the reverse complement.
GCGATGAGCTGGCCGCCCTCCTGGTCGGCGGCGATGAGCAAACCTCCGCCCGCCGCCGCCTGGAGCGCATCGGTCAGCTCGCGGACCTGCCGAGGCGATCGCACGTTGAGGGATCGGAACAACGTCACGCCGGCGGCCGGCGCTGTCCGCAACCGGTCCGCGATCGCTCCGGGCAGCGTCTCGCCCTCGAAGGCCAGCATGACCCTCGCGAGGATCGCCACCGGGTCGCCTCCCGACCCGTATCCGGAATCATCCACCGGGTGAATGCGTCATTCCCCGGGCGGATGTTTCCGGACGGCGTTTCCGAAGCCCTCGGCGCTCACCCCTTCACGGCCCCCGACAGCCCGCGCACGAAGTACCGCTGCACGACGATGAAGAACAGCAGGATCGGCACGACGGTCATCGTGACGCCCGCCGCGATCGACCGGAAGTCCGACGAGAAGAACCCCTGCAAGGCCGCCAAACCCACGGGCAACGTCATCCCCTCCGGCGTGTGCAGCATCAGCGACGGCCACAGGAAATCGTTCCACGACGTCACGAACGTGAAGATCGCCACCGCCGCGAGTGACGGCCGGACGATCGGCAGCAGGATCGACCACCAGATCCGCCACTCCCCCGCCCCATCGACCCGGGCCGCATCGACCAGTTCGTCGGGCACACCCCGGAACGCCTGGCGCAGCAGGAAGATGTTGAAGGCGCTCACGATGTTCGGGAAGATCAGCGCCGGCAGCGAGTCGTAGTAGTGGAAGACGTTGACGGCCAGGATGAAGCTCGGGATGTAGGTGAGCTGGGCTGGCACGATCAGCGTCGCGAGCAGCAGGTAGAAGATGAACTCGCGCCCGGCGAACCGCATCTTCGCCAGCGGGTACGCCGCCAGCGCCGCGACCAGCATGTTCAGGAGCCCCGTCGCCACCGCCACCGTCGTCGAGTTCAGGAAGTAGTTGGCGATCGGCAGCGAATCCCAGACGCGCGCATAGGCGGCCAGCGTCGGGTCATTCGGGAAGAACTGCGGCGGCACCGAGGTGATCGGGTCGGCCGGTCCTTTGATCGACGTCAGGAACATCCACGCGAACGGGAACACCGTGATGAACGCCATGGCGGTCAGCACCAGGTACCACGCCCCGTCGCGCAGCCACCGACCACGTCGACCCGCCCGCCGGCGCGACCGTTCCGCCACGCGGATGTCGGCCATGGTCGTCGCGCTCACCGACCGGCCCTCGCCTGATCCCGCTCGAGCAAGCGCACATTGACGATCGAGAACCCGAGCGTGATGACGAGCAACACGATCGCGACAGCCGACGCATAGCCGGCGTTCTGGCGCTCGAACGCCTGCTCCCACAAGTAGAAGACCATCGTCACGCCGCTATCGAGGATCCCGCCCGTCCGGTTGGTCAGCACGAAGATCTCGTCGAAGACCTTGAGCGCCGCCAGGCTCGAGATGACCCCGACGAACACGATCTGCGGGCGCAGCGCCGGGATCGACACGTGCCAGTGCTTTTGGAGGTCGTTGCAGCCGTCGATCCGGGCCGCGTCGTACAGCTCCTCGGGCACGTTCTGCAGGCCCGCCAGGAAGATCACCGAGTAGTAGCCGATGCCGGCCCAGATCGTGAGCAGCATCGCGATCGGCAGCACGAGGGCGGGCGTCGCCAGCCACTGGATCGGCTCCTGGATCACGCCCCACGACTGCAGCACCGAGTTGATGAACCCGCTCCGGTCGAACAGCCAGCGCCAGGACAGGCCGATCGCGATCGACCCGCTGACCGCCGGCACGAAGTACAGCGCGCGGTAGATGTGGATGCCCCGCAACCGGCGGTTGACGACGATCGCCAAGGCGATCGACAGCACGATCAGGATCGGCGTGACGAGCAGATAGATGAACGAGTGCAGCAGCGCGAGCTTGAACGTGTCGTCGTCGAGCAGCGCGACGAAGTTATCGAGGCCGACGAAGACCGGCGGCCGGACGATGTCGTAGTCGGTGAAGCTGTAGTAGACGACCGCCGCGATCGGGTAGAAGACGAACACCAGCAGCAGGACCAGCGCCGGTGCGAGGAACAGGTACGGGGTCGAGCGGCGGTTGAACGTCATGTCGCAGCCCTGACACAGGGATCGGCCCGCCTCCTGGGGGACGGGAGGCGGGCCGACATGGTGCAGCTAGCTCAGTCGAGCAGCTTGTTGGCCTCGGCGACCGCGTCGGTCAGCGCCTGCTGGGCGGGGACTCCGCCGAACAGCGCCTTCTCGACGGCCGCGAGGACGACGGCGTTGACATCGGCCTTGTTGGGGATCGTCGGCACGATGTCAGCGTACTTGGCGATGGTCTCGCCGGCGATGGGGCGCGCCGAGTCCTCGATCAGCTCCGGCTGGGTGCTGAAGAAGGGATCCTCGAACGCCTTGGCCGACGACGGGTAGACCGCCACCTGCTGGGCGAACTCGACCATGGCGCGCGGGTTCGTGAAGTACTGCGCCAGCGCGATGGACGCGTTCGGGAACTTGGTATCGGCCTTCACGGACATGCCCATGAGGCCCTTGCCGAGGACACCCGACTTGCCGACCGGGGCCGGCGCGATCGCGAGATCCTCGTAGAGCTGCGCGTTGTTGGCCTTGACCTCCCGGATCAGGTTCGGGCCGGTCTGGTAGAACGGCGCCTGGCCGGCCGAGAAGATCAGTAGCCCGACGCGGTCATCCTTGGTGGTCAGCGCGGTGTTGTCGACGGTGCCGGCGGCGACCATGTCGACGTACATCTGCAGCCACGAGACCGCCTCGGGCGAGTCGAACGTGAAGGCCGTGCCGTCATCGGACAGCACCTTGACGTTGCCCTCGTAGACCATCTGCGACAGCAGGTCGTTGACCGTGAGGCGCAGGTCGCAGACGACGTTCGCCTTGTCCTTGAGCGTCTGGCACAGCGCCGGCAGCTCCTCGACCTTGGTCGGGAAGGCGGCCGGATCGAGACCGGCGGCCTCGAAGTGGCGGGTGTTGATGAGCTCGACGCTCATGCCCTGGTACCACGGGAACTGGAAGTTCTTGCCATCGACGTTCTGGGACTTCCACAGCCCCTCGAAGTAGATGTCCTTGACCTCCTGCGGCACGCGGCTGTCGAGCTCGAGCAGCAGGTTCCGGGTCGCGTAATCGGACACCCAGCCCTCGCCGACCGAGAGGTTGATCACGTCGGGGGCGTTGCCGGCGGCGAACGAGTTGTTGAGGTCCTCCTGGAAGGTCGCCTGATGATCCTCCCAGTTGACCTTGACGCCCGGATACGTCGCCTCGAACCGGGCGATCGTGTTCTTGATGTAGTCGTCGAACGTGGGCGACAGCCAGAACGTCCAAAGACCGATCTCGGCGTTGGCTTCGACGCCCGGGATGACGGCCTCGGCCGGGTCGGGCGCAAGGGCGGACGGTGCCGCCGACTCGGACGGTGCGGCGCTCGCCGACTCGCTCGGCGCGGCGCTGGGCTCCGGGGCCTGGCTCTGGGGTGCCGCGCTCGGGGTCGTGCCGGTGCACGCCGAGATGACGAGCAGCGCTCCGAGCAGTAACCCGAGATGTCGCTTGATCTTCGTGTCCATCGCTCCTCCTTGGTGGTCCTTCCCCTTCGGGCCGCTCGGGCCCTTGCGTTCGGTGT
>DATBMM010000119.1:0-2484 GCA_036554825.1 Candidatus Limnocylindrales bacterium | reverse complement strand
ACGCGGAAGGTCGGGTCCTCCTCCGCCAGGCGCTGGAGGGCGATGGCGAGCTTGTCCTGATCGGCTTTGGTCTTGGGCTCGATCTTCACGTCGATGACGGGCTCGGGTAACGTCATCGACTCGAGGATCACGGGGTGCCCCTCGTCGGTGAGGGTGTCGCCGGTGAACGTGTCCTTGAGCCCGACCGCGGCGGCGATGTCGCCGGCGTAGACGGTGTCGATCTCCTCGCGGTGGTTGGCGTGCATCTGGAGGATGCGGCCGATCCGCTCCTTCTTGCCCTTCGTGGTGTTGAGGACATAGGAGCCGGACTTGAGCGTGCCGGAGTACACGCGGAAGAACGCCAGCTTGCCCACGAACGGGTCGGCGGCGATCTTGAAGGCGAGCGCGCTGAACGGCTCGTTGTCGTCGGGCGTGCGCAGGACCTCGTTGCCGCTCTTCGGGTCGACACCGATCATCGGCGGGACATCGAGCGGCGACGGCAGGTAGTCGACGACCGCGTCGAGCATCTTCTGGACGCCCTTGTTGCGCAACGCCGAGCCGGTCAGGACCGGGATGATCTTGGTCGTGAGGGTGCCGAGCCGGAGACCGCGCTTGATCTCTTGGACCGTGAACTCCTGACCCTCGAGGTACTTGTGCGTGAGCTCGTCGTCCATGTCGGCGACGGCCTCGAGCATGGTGTGGCGATGCTGCTCGGCCTCTGCCTGGAGCTCGGCCGGGATGTCGACGACGTCGATCTTGTTGCCGAGGTCGTCGCGGTAGTAGATGGCCTGCATCTCGACCAGGTCGATGACGCCCTGGAACTGATCCTCGCGGCCGATCGGGATCTGGATCGGCACGGCGTTCGCGCCGAGGCGGTCCTTGATCGACTCGACCCCGCGCCAGAAGTCGGCGCCGGTCCGGTCGAGCTTGTTGATGAAGCAGAAGCGTGGCACGCCGTAACGATCGGCCTGGCGCCAGACCGTCTCGGACTGGGGCTCCACGCCGGCCACGCCGTCGAACACGACGACCGCGCCGTCGAGCACGCGCAGGCTGCGCTCCACCTCGACCGTGAAGTCCACGTGCCCGGGCGTATCGATGATGTTGATGCGATGGTCGCCCCAGAACGCGGTCGTGGCCGCCGCGGTGATGGTGATCCCCCGCTCCTGCTCCTGGGGCATCCAATCCATCGTCGCGGCGCCCTCGTGGACCTCGCCGATCTTGTAGATCTTCTTCGTGTAGAAGAGGATCCGCTCGGTCACGGTGGTCTTGCCGGCGTCGATATGCGCGATGATGCCGATGTTCCGCGTCTTGGCGAGCGGAACCTGTCGTGCCACGGTCTTCCTAAGCTCCTGGGTTACCACTTGAAGTGGCTGAAGGCGCGGTTCGCTTCGGCCATCTTGTGCGTGTCCTCGCGCCGCTTGACGGCCGCACCGAGGCCGTTCATGGCGTCGACGAACTCGGCGGCCAGCTTCTCGCTCATGCTCTTGCCGCTCCGCTTGCGAGCCGCCTGGACGAGCCAGCGGACACCGAGCGAGAGCCGACGATCGCCCCGGATCTCGACCGGGACCTGGTAGGTCGCACCACCCACGCGGCGGGGCTTGACCTCGATGATCGGCGTCGCGTTGCGCATCGCCGCCTCGAGGATCTCGAGTCCGGGGCGCCCGGCCTGCGCTTCGGCGCGGGCCAGTGCCTGGCGGAGGATCCGCTCGGCGAGGTTCTGCTTGCCGCCCTTCATGAGCTTGGCCGAGAACCGGTGGGTGATGCGGTTGGCGGGAACGACTTCGTATTTGGTCTTGCGCGGGATGCTCGTACGTCGCGGCATGCTGCTCGGCCTTCCCTACTTGGCCTTCGCGCCGTACTTGCTGCGACCCTGCTTGCGGTCGCGCACGCCGGCGGCATCGAGCGTGCCGCGGATGATGTGGTACTTGACCGAGGGCAGGTCCTTGACCCGCCCGCCGCGGACGAGCACCACCGAGTGCTCCTGGAGGTTATGGCCGATGCCCGGGATGTAGGCCGTGACCTCCATCTGGTTGGAGAGCCGGACGCGGGCGATCTTGCGCAGCGCGGAGTTCGGCTTCTTGGGCGTCATCGTGCGCACCTGGAGACAGACGCCGCGCTTCTGCGGGGCGCCCGGGATCGACACCTGTCGGCGTCGCAGGCTGTTCCAGTTCTTGCGCATCGCGGGCGCCTTGACCTTCTTCGTCTTGGTCTGGCGGCCGTGGCGCACGAGCTGGCTGATCGTCGGCACGAAGACGCTGCTCCTCTTGTCATGACGGGGCGGTCTGGCCCGACCGCGGGGGCCGGTCCCCTGCCGCCGGTCGCCCCGTTGGGCGGTCCGGCCGGGACCGGTGCTGTGGGTGATGGTGGCGGGTGGGTGTCGACGCAGGGCGCCGACGGCGGACCCCTCCCGAGGCCACGAAGGCGGAGTATATCGAGCGCCCGGAATCAGTGTCAAACGAGCGTGACAGGGCGGGGTCGTGGTCTGTCCCGCCCCGGTTCTTGTCA
>DATBMM010000100.1:0-6883 GCA_036554825.1 Candidatus Limnocylindrales bacterium | reverse complement strand
TGGATCCGCGACGAGGCCGTGATGATCCCCGGCGACGAGACGCGGACGCCGCAGATGCGCGGCGTGATGATCGACATCACCGATCGGAAGAAGCTCGAGGAACGCTTGACGCACCAGGCGTTCTACGACGGCCTGACCGGGCTGCCGAACCGGGCCCTGTTCCTCGAGCGGCTGGACCACGCGCTGGCACGGGCCGCCCGACGGCCGACAGACATCGTCGCCGTCCTCTTCCTTGACCTGGACGGGTTCAAGGTCGTCAACGACACCCTCGGCCACACCGCAGGCGACGAGCTGCTCAAGGCCGTCAGTCGCCGGTTGGTCGATGGGTCCCGCGCGGACGACACCGCCGCCCGGCTCGGCGGCGACGAGTTCACGATGCTGCTCGAGGACGTGTCCGGCGTCGACGAGGTCGCTCGCTACGCGACGCGGGTGCTGGAGCGGATCTCCGCGCCGGTCGATGTCGAGGAGCATCGCCTGACCGTCTCGGCGAGCATCGGCATCGCCATCTCCGGGTCGGGCGACATGAGCGCCGAGGACCTGCTGCGGCAGGCAGACGTGGCCATGTACCGCGCCAAGCAGAACGGCAAGGCCGGGTTCGAGATCTATGACGAACGCATGAGCGTCGAGGCGTGGCGCCGGCTCGAGATCGAAGCGGAGCTGCGGCGGGCCGTCGAGGACGGCCAGCTCCGGGTCCACTACCAGCCGATCTACGACCTCGCCTCCGGCGACATCGTGGAGGTCGAGGCGCTCGTCCGGTGGCAGCACCCCGAGCGGGGCACCATCGACCCGGCCGGCTTCATCCCGTTCGCCGAGTCGATGGGCCTGATCACCGAGATCGACCGGGTGGTGCTCGAGAGTGCCTGCCGCCAGGTCCGGGCGTGGGGGACCACCGGCATCGACCGCCGCGGCCTGACGCTCGGCGTCAACCTGTCGGCCCGCGAGTTCCGTGTGCCGGGCATCGTCGCGACCGTGGCCGAGATCCTCGAGGTGACCGGCCTGCCGGCAAGCCAGCTCAAGCTCGAGATCACCGAGAGCGTGATCCTCATCGAGAGCGACCTGACCGAATCGATCATCCGCGGACTCTCGGACCTCGGCGTCCGCATCGCGATCGACGATTTCGGGGTCGGCTACTCGGCCCTCGGCTATCTACGCCGGCTGTCGGCCGACACGCTCAAGATCGACCGCAGCTTCGTGGCCGGCCTCGGGCACAGCCGCGAGGACGCGGCCATCGTGACAGCGACGATCGCCCTCGCCCGCGCGCTCGACATGTCGGTCACCGCCGAGGGGATCGAGACAGCGGCCCAGGCGCGGATGCTTCGGGAGCTCGGCTGCGAACGCGGCCAGGGCTACCTGTACTCGCGGCCGGTGCCGCCCGATCGGCTGGCCGACATGCTCCTGGCCGGGACGGCACGGTCAACCTCGGGAACGGCGCGGCGGCGACCGGCCGAGTCCGCCAGCCCGACGGGACTCGCCTCGACGCCCTAGCCCCGCGGGGTCCGGCGCGTCGACGGTGGGGTCAGGGCCCGGTCACGACCCTGGCGCCGGCGTTCCTCGGCTCGACGACCATGATCCGCCCGTCGAGATCGGCATCGGCGGCGGCGGCCACGAAGGCCGCCTCGACCCGGGCGATACGCGCCATCGAATCGGCGAAGGCGAGGATCGTCGAGCCGGCTCCCGACAGGCATGCGCCGATCGCGCCGGCCTCTCGGGCGGCGGCGACCATCCTCGGGAACTCCGGGTAGACCGTGGCGCGGTACGGCTCGTGCAGGCGGTCCACGGTCAGCCGCCCGAGCAGGTCGCTCTTGCCGCCCGCGAGGCCCGCGACACCGAGCGCCACGGCCCCGAGATTGGCGATCGCGTCGTCGTACGGCACCGTGGAGGGCAGGGCCTTGCGCATCGACTCGGTCGGCAGGCGGCGCTCCGGGATGAACAGCACCGCGCGCAGGTCGCGCGGGACATCGATGCGGATGGCCTCGACACCATCGGGGGTGGCCGCGGACACGACGAACCCGCCGAGCAGGGCGGCCGCGGCGTTGTCGGGGTGGCCCTCGATGCCGGCGGCGATGCGGAGCTGCGTCGGCCCATCGAGCGGCCCACCGAGCAGGGCGTTCGCCGCGACGACACCGGCCACGGTCGCGGCGGCCGACGACCCGAGGCCGCGGGCCAGCGGGATCTCGTTTCGCATGTCGATCCGCCAACCGACGCCCTCCGGCAGCTCACCGCGAGCGGCGCCCATCGCCGCCTCGAGACCGCGCACGAATCGGTTGTCGCGATCCTCGGTCAGCTCCCCGCGGCCCTCGCCCTCGATCGCCAGCTCGATGGCGCCCCGGCTCCAGCCGCGGACCTCCACCTCGACCCGGTTGGTGAGCGCCAGCGCCACACCGAGACAGTCGAAGCCGGCCCCGAGGTTGGCCGACGACCCGGGCACCTCCACCGTCACGCGGCGGCCGTCGAGCTCGGCGAGCCAGTGGGCGACCATCGTCAGCTCCAGCCCAGTGCGACGGCCACCGCACCGAGCGTCGGGGCGGCCTCGATCACGCCCGGCACCTGTCGCTCGGCGGTGTGCGGGTCCTTGAGGCCGTGGCCGGTCAGCACGGCGACGACCAGCGCGTCCGGGTCCAGCGCGCCCTCGGCAGCCATCCGGCGGAGCCCGGCGACGGACGCCGCGGACGCCGGCTCGCAGAACACGCCCTCCAGCCGCGCCAGGTCGCGATAGGCGGCGAGGATCTCGTCGTCGGTCACCGCCTCGATCCGACCGTCGCTCTCGTCGCGTGCCGCGATCGCCTTGTCCCACGAGGCCGGCGCGCCGATCCGGATGGCGGTCGCGACGGTCTCGGGCCGGTCGACTCGCCGCCCGTGGACCAGCGGCGCCGCTCCCTCGGCCTGGAACCCCCACATCCGTGGTCGGGAGCGCACGATGTCCGCCTCCGCGTACTCGCGGAACCCCGACCAGTAGGCGCTGATGTTGCCCGCATTGCCGACGGGGATCGCCAGCACATCCGGCGCGCGCCCGAGCTCGTCGCAGACCTCGAACGCGGCGGTCTTCTGCCCGTCGAGGCGGAACGGGTTGACCGAGTTGACCAGCGTCACGGGATGCTCTTCCTGTTCCGCCAGCGCCCGGACGATGCGCAGGGCGTCGTCGAAGTTGCCCTCGACGGCGATGACCCGTGCCCCCGCCGCGAGCGCCTGGAGGAGCTTGCCGAGCGCCGTCTGGCCGCGCGGCAGCACGACGATCACCTCGAGGCCGGCCGCCGCCCCGTATGCCGCCGCCGAGGCCGAGGTGTTGCCGGTCGACGCGCAGACGATGGCCCGAGCACCTCCCTCGAGCGCCTTGGCGACGGCGACGACCATGCCGCGATCCTTGAACGAACCGGTCGGGTTCTGGCCCTCGACCTTGAGGTAGAGATTCGGTGCGCCGATGGCCGGGCCGAGACGCTCCGCGCGCACCAGCGGCGTCGCCCCCTCGCCGAGGCTCAGCCGGGGCGTCGCATCGGTGATCGGCAGGAACCGGCGGTAGCGGTCCATCAGGCGCGGTCGCATGCCGGTCTCGACGGCGGACGGACGGGCGTCAGTCATCGACGGGGTAGAGCGTGACGTCGACGCCGGCCGGCAGGATCGCCGCGAAGGCGGCCCGCGCCTCGGCCAGCGTCGCCACCTCGGTCCGGATCGCGGTGCCCTCATCGAACTCGACCGAGGCCGCCCGGTCGAGCGGATGCGGCAGCTCCCCGTCGATCGCGGGGATCGCGGGCAGGAACGCGTACCAGCGGCGCTCGCCGTCGAGCGGGTCGACGGCCCGGATCGCGCCGTCGGTCGCGGGCGGGAGCCCGGCCCACGTCGAGCCGAGTCCGCGAGCCACGGCGATGAGGTCGCCGAGGACCGCGCTGCTGGTCGCGGCACCGCCGGCTCCCGGGCCGGCGATACGGATCGTGCCCAGCGGTTCGGCCTCGATCTCGATGCGATTCGTGACGCCGTCCGTCCAGCCGAACGGGCTGTCTGCCGGGACGGCCGTCGCGATCACGGCCGCCTCGATATCGCCCGCCCGGCGACTCGCCGTGGCGAGAAGCTTGATCGTCAGCCCGAGCGCGGCCGCTCCTTCGAGCTCCTGGTCGGTCACGCCGGTGATGCCCGGTCGACCCGTGCCGCGCGCGGTCGGCGGGCGGCGGGCGATGCTGCCCGGCTCCAGCCAGCGCTTGAACGCCAGGCGAGCGAGGATCACCAGCTTGTTGACGGCGTCGTCGCCCTCGACGTCACCTGATGGATCCGCCTCGGCGTAACCCTGCTCCTGTGCGTCGCGCAGCACCTCGTCGTACGGCCGACCCTCCTGCGCCATCGCCGTCAGGATGTAGTTCGTCGTGCCGTTGACGATGCCGCGGATCCTGACGATGTCGTTGCCGGCAAGGTCCGCCGCGAGCGGAGCGAGGATCGGGATGCCGCCGGCGACCGCCGCCTCGAACCGGAAGGCCGCGCCGGTCCGGCGCGCCGCCGCCTCCAGCTCCGGGCCATGGTGGGCGATGACCGACTTGTTCGCGGTCACGACCGGCTTGCCGGCCCCCAGCGCGGCCGTGATCAGGGTCCGTGCCGGCTCGATGCCCCCCATCAGCTCGACGATAACGTCGGTCTCGGGGTCGGCGACGACGTGGGCCGGGGCGTCGCTCAGGAGCGATGCCGAGAGTCCGTTCCGCGCCTTGTCGACGTCACGGACCGCGACCGCCACGACGCTGAGCGGCGAGCCGTCGGCCGAGGCCAGGCGGTCGGCGTGGTGGAGCAGACCGTCGAGCACGGCCCCGCCCACGGTCCCGGCGCCGAGCACGGCGACGCGCAGCGGCGGACGGCTCATCGACGGGGCTCGTGACGGGCGGCGCGCATCGTGCGCATGGTAGCCCGCCGGACGGCCGCGCCGGACCCGCCCTCGGACACGGCCTCGGGTGCGGCCACGCGAGCGCGGACGGGGACCGGGGCCACCATGCGGCGGCCCCGGTCCACGGCGTGCGCGTTCGCCCGGGCTGCCCGAGCGTGACCGGGCGTCAGGTCACGGGCGTTGCATTGGTGCGACCTGGGACGTTGGCGGTCTCCCCGCCGACCTCATCCCAGATGCGGACGTCCTTCGTCTCCCGGATGAACCGCCAGCCGATGAACGCCGTCATCAGGGCGACGACGATCGGGTAGATCAACCCCGCGTAGATGTTGCCGGTCGCCGCGAACAGACTCGCCGCGATGAGGGGCAGGAACCCGCCGAACCAGCCGTTACCGATGTGGTACGGGATCGATAGGGACGTGTACCTGATACGGGCGGGGAAGAACTCGACGAGGAACGCCGCGATCGGGCCGTACACCATCGTCACGAACACCACCTGGATCCAGACGAGCGCGATGAGCGCCACCAGGTTCGGGTTCGAGCTGATGAAGGTGGACGTGATCGCCGGGTCGGTCTTGGGGTTCACGACCGGATCGGCGACCGTGAACATGAGGTTGTAGATCGGGTAGTACGACAGAGCCGCGAGCAGGCAGCCGCCAAGGATGATCGGTTTGCGCCCCACCCTGTCCGACAACCTGCCGAACACGATGAAGAACGGCGTGGCGAGGACGATCGCGATCCCGACCACGAGGTAGGAGTTCAGGTACCCGAGGCCCAGGATGTTCTGCATGAAGAACAGCGCCTGGAACTGGCCCTGGTACCAGACGACCGCCTGACCGGCGGTCATGCCCAGGAGCGCGAGGAGGATCAGCTTGCGGTTGGCCGGGTCGCCGAAGCTCTCGCGCCACGGCGAGGTCGACGATCGGCCATCGGCCTTGAGCCGCGTGAACAGCGGGGTCTCCTGGAGGCGCAGCCGGATGATCAGCGCGAACACCACCAGGACGGCCGACAGGATGAACGGGATGCGCCAGCCGAACTCACGGAACGCCGCATCGCCCATCGACACGCGGAAGACCGCGATCACCGCCAGGGCGAGGAGCAGCCCGACGGTCGCCGTCGTCTGGATCCAGCTCGTGTACTTGCCACGCTCGTGGTCCGGCGCGTGTTCCGCGACGTAGATCGCCGCGCCGCCGTACTCGCCGCCGAGCGCAAGGCCCTGGGCCAGGCGCAGGAAGACGAGGATGATCGGGGCGAGCACCCCGATCTGCGCGTAGGTCGGCAGGATGCCGACGAGTGCCGTGGCGCCACCCATGAGGGTGATCGTCACCAGGAACGTGAACTTGCGGCCGATGATGTCGCCGATCCGTCCGAAGACGGCCGCGCCGAACGGCCGGACGGCGAACCCGGCGCCGAACGTGGCCAGCGATGACAGCAGCGCCGCGACCTCGTTGCCGGGCGGGAAGAACTGCGTCGCGAAGAACGCCGCGAGGACGCCGTAGAGGTAGAAGTCATACCACTCGATGACCGTGCCCGCGGCCGAAGCCGAGATCACGAACGGCAGCTTGTAGCGGTAGACCTCCCCCTCCCGGGCCGCGGGAAGTGGGGCGGTGGTCGTTGCCAAGGGGACCCTCCTCCACAGGGGCTTGTCCGCTGGGCGGACACCGGGGACATGGGCGCGCGCTCGGCCAGGATCGGGGCGGAACGCGATCAGGCTCGGACGGCACCTCCCCTCGGACTCGGGGACGCAGACGTACGGCTGGGGGTCGAGGCGGATGCAACCGGTCACGTCGATCCGCGGACGTGTCATCCGGCGGGGTCGGCGTTGCAGACGCCTCGCAAGTCACGTCAGTCACGCCCTTCGCGGGCGGCAGCTGCGGTCATGAGCTTCTCGCAAGTCAGAGCCCGTTCCGCCCGGTCCCGACCCGCGGACCACTCCTGATGCGGGCCACCGGCGAAGGACCGTCCAGTACACTCGCCGGCGATGACGACCGAGATCCTGCCTGCCCCGTCGCCGGTCGAGGCGCCTGC
>DATBMM010000051.1:0-4800 GCA_036554825.1 Candidatus Limnocylindrales bacterium | reverse complement strand
ACGAAGATCGCCGCCGTGATGAGGCCCGGCCGGATCTGCGGCAGCAGCACGTGGCGGAACGCCTGTGTGGGGCGCGCTCCGAGGTCCTGGGCCGCCGTCAGCTGCGTGAAATCGAACCGTTCCAGGGACGCGTACAGCACGAGCACCGCGAACGGGATGTAGACGTACGTGAGCACGATGAAGGTGCCGACGTCGTTGTAGACGAAGAGTCGCGATGGCTCGGCGATGAGCCCGAGCCCCATGAGGACCTGGTTGAGGGCGCCGTGCTCGCCCAGGATCGCCTGCCACGAATAGACGCGCAGCAGGTAGCTCGTCCAGAACGGGACGATGATGATCAGCAGGGCGACCCGCGCCCACCGTCGGGACACGTAGCGGGCCAGGAAGTAGGCCACCGCGAACGCGCCGGCGAGCGAGACCACCGTGACGCCGGCCCCGATGAGCAGCGTCTTGAGGAGCGTCCGAACGTAGGTGGCGTTCTCGAAGAAGTTTGCGTAGTTCTCGAGCGTCCAGACCGGGATCACGTCGAGGTTCGGCGCGGTCGACCAGAACGAGAAGACGAGCATGACCGCGAGCGGCACGAAGAACAGTCCGACCAGGATCAGCCCGGCCGGGATGAACGGCAGGAGCCGACGGAGTCGGCCCGCCCGTTCGGTGGTGGCCTGGGTCGACGGGGCCAGGGCGGCCCCGTCGACCACGCCGGTGGCCATTCGGGACTACGCCCCGAAGATCTCGTTGAACAGCTGGATCGACTTCTCGGTCGAGGTGCCGGGACCCTTGAGCGTGGTCTTGGACAGGATCGCCTCCGACTCCGTCCAGCGATACCGATCCGCGCGGTCCTTCTGACCCTGATCGGTGAGGACCTGATACGCCTTCTCGCTGAACAGCGGCCGCCCGTGCTCGAGGAAGTTCGCGGCGATGTTCTCGGCCTGCTCCGCCTTCTCGAGGTACGGGAAGATCAAGTTCGTGTTGGCGCCATCCTTCACGATCATCTCGGCGTCCATCCAGCCGACGGTGCCCTCCTTGGGGATGAACCCCTTGATCTCGGGCCCGCCGCCGTCCTTGACCCGATCCTCGTTGCCGAAGTTGCCGGTGATCAGCCAGGCCTCACCGCTGATCATCGCGTTGACGCTGTCGGTGGCCTGCTGCGCGAAGCGCAGGATGTTGGGCTTGAGCTGCTCGAGCAGCCCCTTCACGGTCGCCAGCTGCTCGTCGGTCATGTTGTACACGTCGTCGAAGCCCGCCGCCTTGCCCATGTAGGCGACGATCTCCTCGGGCTGGTTCTCGACGACGATGCGGCCCTTGTACTTCGGATCGAGCAGGACGCTCCACGAATCCGGCGCGGGACTGACCTCGGCCGGGTTGTAGTAGATGCTGATCGGCGACCAGCCGAACGGATAGCCCAGGTACCCCTCGGGCTTGGTCCAGATCTCGAACTCGCGGGCGAACGGGTAGAGCTGTTGGGAGACCTTCAGCTCGTTGATGTCGAACGGCGTGATGAGCCCCTCGGCGAAGTACGCGTCGGGGACCCACAGCGCATCGCCCGAGATCATGTCGAGCTGGCCCTTGACCTCCTTGAGCTTGGCGAAGCCCTCGGCGTTGCCCGCCAGCTCGCTGATGTTGGCGATGATCTTGTCAGACGCCTCGATGGCCTTGAGCTGATCCTCCATGTAGTGGTCGCCCCAGGTCATCCAGTTGAACGTGCCGCCCTGCGTTGCGCCACCGCCGATCGCGTTGCACGCGGCGGTGATGCCGCCCATGCCGACCGCGACGCCCGCCAGGGCGGACGCCTGTAGGAAGCGCCGCCGTGACAGGTAGTTATCGTGTGCGTTCATCCCTCAACACCTCCTCCCGGCTCTTCAGCCGTCGCGGTGTGGTCGCCGGCGGCGACCACCGTCGATTCACGCGGATCCCACCAGACCTGCACATCTCGATCCAGCATCTCCTCCTCAGCGGCTTGTTCGTCCGACTCGCCATGGAAGCGAAGGGCGACCAGGGTCCCGGCGTCGGTCTGGACCGTGATCCTGGTGTGGTTGCCCATGAATGCGATGTTGGTGGCGCGCCCGCCGATGACGACGGTGGGCGTGGCTCCGGCGGGGGCGCGGCGACCGACCCCCACCGATTCCGGCCGGACCATCAGCGACATGCGGCCGTTGCGCGACGCCATCGCCGGGCTGGGGATCCGGGTCCCGTCGCGGAGCTCGAACTGCGTGCCCTCGCCCTCGGTGGTGAGCCGGCCCTCCAGGAAGTTGGACTCGCCGATGAAATCGGCGACGAAGCGGTCGATCGGGCCCTGGTAGATCTCGCGGGGCGAGCCGATCTGGCGCACACGGCCGCCGGCCATCACGGCGATCCGCGTCGCCATCGAGAGCGCTTCCTCCTGGTCGTGCGTCACGAACACGAAGGTGGTCCCGACCTGGCGGTGGATGCGCGACAGCTCGACCTGCATCTGCTTACGCAGCTTCAGATCGAGGGCACCCAGCGGCTCGTCGAGGAGGAGCACGGCCGGTCGCTTGGCCAGAGCCCGCGCCAGCGCGACGCGCTGCGCCTGGCCGCCGGATAGCTGGGCCGGATAGCGATCGTGGTAGTCGGCCAGGCCGACCAGCTCCAGGTACTCGCCGACCCGTGCCGTGGTCTTGGCCCCGTCGAGGCCCTCCATGCGCAGCCCGAACGCGACGTTATCGGCCACTGACATGTGGGGGAACAGCGCGTAGTTCTGGAAGACCGTGTTGACGTTGCGACGGTGGGGCGGCAGGTCGTTGACGACCCGGCCCTCGATGCGCAGCTCACCCGACGTCAGCGGGATGAATCCGCCGATCAGGTTGAGGGTGGTGGTCTTGCCGCAGCCCGACGGGCCGAGGAGACAGAAGAACTCGCCCGACTCGATGCGCAGCGACACCCCATCGAGGGCCACCGCATCGCCATAGCGCTTGGTGACGTCGACCAGCTCGATCGCGGGGGCGCCGCCGGTCTGGATCATCGCCGCGACTCGCCTCGGACGGCGACTGGGTGCGCGTCCCTCGCCAGGCTTGGCCGTCCGCCCCTGGTCCGCACCGGCGGCGTCGTCTCTCCGACGATCAGCCGGACCGGCATCACCTCGGACGGGCGAGGCTTGCCTTCCTTCGTGGAGTCGACGAGCATCTCCACCGCTCGCCGCCCGATCTCGACCGAGGGCACGTCGACGGTCGTGAGGCGTGGGCGCGACTGGCGGGCCGCTGGGATCCCGTCGAACCCCATGAGGGCGAGGTCCCCAGGGACGTCGAGCCGGGTCGACCGAAGCGCGTCGAGGAGGGCCATCGCGAGCTTGTCGTCGTAGCAGACGACCGCGTCGGGCGGGTCGCTCGCCAGCTGCTCCGCCGCCATCGACGGGTCGCGCCAGCCATTCGGCCCCGAGTCGACGAAGCGCATCGTCCCGAGGCCCAGCCGCTCGAGGGTCTCGGCCGCGGCAGCTCGCCGGACCGCATCGGACGCACCGACGCCGGGTCCGACGTAGGCGATCCGCCGGTAGCCCTGCTCGACGACGTGCTCGATGGCGGTCGTGAACCCGCCGACATCGTCGCTCCTGAGCACGCCGTGGTCCGGCGGCTCCGCCCCGTCGGCCAGTGATGGGTAGTCGGGCTGGACGAACACGACGCGTTCCTGGGAGACGTACCGGAACACGTCGGACGGCTCGCTCACGCATGACGCGAGGACGACACCATCAGCGCGATGCTCGAGGAACGTCCGGAGGGCGCGCTGCTCGCGGTCGGCATCGTGGAGCCCGGTCATCATGAAGACCGCGAAGCCACGGCTGGCTGCAGCCTCCTCGAACCCCGCCGCGACCTTGCCGTGGACCGGATCCGCCAGCTCGTCGAGGAGCAGACCGAGGATATGTGTCCGCTTGGCGCGAAGGCTGCGTGCGGCGGCGTTGGGCACGTAGCCGAGCTTGTGGGCGGCCGCGCGGACCGCGGCCCGTGTCGCCTCACCGATGCGAGGGTCGTCCTTCAACGCGCGCGACGCCGTTGCTTCGGACGTCTCGGCGAGGCGAGCGACATCGGCGAGGCGGACACGGCGTTCAGGCTGTCGACGCATGCGAGTCGGCTAGCCCCGACGCGCGCGGGTCACGCCAGGAGGTTCGACCTCCTCCAGGCGTCCCTCGGACCGATCTCGACACGCACCCAACTGCGCTTGCCCCTCCGCATGGCAGGCCCTGATCCAGTCACTTGTGCAATCGGTTGCGCGGACGCTAGCATACCCCTGCTGGAGGGTCAACGAAAGGGGTCGCCAGGAGGGTGGGCGGTCGCTGTGACTACTCGATCAGAGCGGCCGAGGTTCTCGTGACGCGTCCGCCCCGTGCCACGGATCTGACGACGCCGGTCGAGCTCGCCGAGGCCCGCCAGCTGACCTCAGAGGCGCTCGCCGCGGCACTCCACCCGGCCTATGCGGAGGCCCTCGGGCGGCTGCCGGTCGGCGCGCAGGCGTTCCGCGGGATCCCGTTCCAGTTCGCCGATCGGTCGGACGGCGGGCGGTGGCTCCTGCTCGACCGCGAGGTGACCGTCGACCTCAGCGGGGTCGAAGCGTCGCACGTCGTCATCGCCCATTTCTGCGACACGTGGCGTGACCCCGTCACCGGACGCCCCTCGGATCTTCCGGTCGGCTGGGTGACGCCGGTCGGCCAGGAGCTTGCCCTGTACACGCTCGAGCTCGAATCCGGGCGGACCGTGGAGCGGACGATCCGACGCCGGTTCGAGGTCAACGACGGGATCGTGGGATGGGGGCAGGGGGCCTTCGCGTCCGTGCCGCATCCCGTCGAGACGCCACTGG
>DATBMM010000016.1:0-16807 GCA_036554825.1 Candidatus Limnocylindrales bacterium | reverse complement strand
CATGAACACGATCGTGCCGAGGAGGGTGATGTCGGCGGCGGTCGGCTGGCCGACCAGGTCGAGGATCACCGAGCCGAGCAGGAGACCGATCGGGATGTCGGTCGAGGCGGCGTGGAGCGGGTGCCCCAGCCAGCGACCCTGGAGCAGGTCGCGTATCGGGACGATCGCCCGGAAGAGGGCGTTCGTCCAACGATGATTGAACTCCCCGAACGGACGCGCCCACGGGTCGTTCAGCGCGACGAGCCGGGCCAGGAACCGAGCCATCAGAGGTACCTCCCGACGAAATCTACGCGCTGGCCGTCGTGACCGGATGTTGCAGGCGCGTTGCAGGACCGGTCGTCCACATCTCGTCCACATCGGTGGGAAAGTCGGGGATAAGCCGGTGACGCTTTCCGCGCGATTCGTGGATAAGGCTGTTGTGGCGTCGCGGCCGCGGCCGGTACTGTTCGTCGTGCCCGAAGGGGCAGGTGCGAACCGCCAGACCGCACCGGGGAGCGATCCTCGGGACGGTCCCGGGAACCGGGTTCAATGGCCGCAAGGCCAGTGAGCGAGGGTCCCGGGCGGAGCGCAGTGACTCCGGACTTGTTCGGAGCCGCGGCGAGCCGACCAGCGGTCCTCCCACCAGTTCCTTCGGGCGCTTTCGTGTGTCCGGGCGCGTTCGTGTGCCCGGGCGGGAGCACGCTCCAAGCCGGCGCTCCGCTAGGCTCGCCGGGTGACGGCGACCGGCTCCGATCCACGACCGACCGACCGAGACCCGGCCCCGCGCCAGGACTGGCGGGCGCTCCTGGCGGTGTTCTGGATCACCTCGATGGTCGAGGGCCTCGGGGTCAGCCAGATCTTCGCGTTGGTCCCGAGCTACCTCCGCGACATGGGGGTGCCGCAGGACGAACGACTCGCGTTCGTCGGCCTGTTCAGCGCGCTGATCTTCGTGGTCGGCATGCCGCTCGTGCCGTTGTGGGGCGTTTGGGCCGATAAGTACAGCCGCAAGGCGGTCATCGTCCGGAGCGCGCTCGTCGAAGCGGTCGTGTTCGCGGGCGTCGCCCTGTCGCGCGAGCCATGGCAGCTCGCCGCGAGCATGCTGCTCATCGGTTTCCAGCTCGGCAACACCGGCGTCATGCTGGCCGGCATCCGCGACGTCACGCCGCGCGCCCGGCTCGGCACGGTGATGGGCATCTTCGGCGCGTCGACTGCGGTCGGGATGGCCTCCGGACCCGCCCTCGCCGGTCTCCTCATCGACGGGTTCGGCTGGTCGCTGCCGGCGGTGTTCTGGTTGTCCGCCGCCTTGTCGATCGGCACCGCGCTGCTCGTCGCGTTCGGCTCACGCGAGGTCCGGCCTCCGGTCGTGCCGGAGGGGCGCGTGCTCACGCTGGCGTTCGGGGCGATGCGCGGCGTCCTCGGTGACGCCACCGTGCGCCGCATCTTCCTGATCTTCGGCATCTCGTTCCTCGCCAACCAGATGAGCCGACCGTACCTGCCGATCGTGGTCGAGGGGGTCACGGGCACCGGACCCGGGCTGGCGTCGGCGATCGGCCTCGTGATGGGCACGGCTGCCCTGGTCGGTGGTCTCACGGCGCCCGCGGGCGGCTGGCTCGGCGACCGGTTCGGGTTCCGGGCCGTGCTCGTGGCGGCCCTCGGCCTCGGCGGCGTCGCCCTCCTGCTGATGCCGTTCGCGCCGGGCGTGAGCGGCCTCGCCATCCTGGCTGTCGCCTTCGCCGCAGCGACCTCGACGGTGAGCGCGATGGTGTTCGGCCTGCTCGCGACGGATGTCCCGCCGGAGCGCCGGTCGACGACGCTGAACCTCGTCTACCTGCCGCTTTACGCGGCGGGCATCGTCGGTCCAGCGCTGGGTGCCGCCGTCGTCCTGCTCGGCGGGGTGCCCGCGCCGTTCCTGCTGGGCGCCCTGGTGTTCTTCGCGGGGGCGGTCGTGATCGCAGCGCGCGCATCGCGGCGGGCTGGGACGACCGCCGAGCGTCCGTCGCCGACCTGACACGGAGGCGCCGACGGCGTCCCCCAGACGGCCGTCGGCGCAGGAAGCAGCGCAGGTGTGTCAGACATCGATACGTCGGTGACGCCCGGGCGGATGACGCCGCGGGAGGGCGACGATCCGTCTAGGCCGGTTCGGCCGCCGGCTGCGTCGCGCGGCGTCCGGAGGGCCGGACCGGCGCGACGTTCTCGCGGAGCGCGATGACTGCCAGCAACATCGACAGGCCGCCGTACCACAGGGCCGGCAGCGCCAGCATCGACGCCACCGGTACCGTCCAGCGCCGGCCGGTCCATGCGCCCCAGACCACGAGCGCGACCGCGACGGGGAAGCGGACCAGGAACGGGATCGGCACCGCCGCCCACGTGCCGTCGCGGCCGGCGACCCGGCTCAGCACCTCGCCCCAGGCGAGCCACGCATCGGGCATCAGCAGGAACGAGACGCCCACGATGGCGGCGGTCCCGCCCAGGGCGATCGCCAGGTTCCGCCACTCACGGCGGACGACGAACCACAGCAACCCCACGCCGGGCGTGATCTTCGTCAACAGCACGATCGACCAGGTCCACGGCCAGCGGAAACCAAGCACGATGGCTGCCGCGAGCAGCAGGTGGATGTTGCCGCCGGCAAGCTCCATCAGGCCCAGCACGACGCCGACGGCGAGCCACCGCCGGCCGGTCAGCACCACGAGCGCCCCGAGCAGGATCAGCGTCCACGCCGCCATGTACGCCTCCCAGGGCAGGAGGCGGATCGGCTGCAGGAGCTGCAGGAACGCGGGCGAATAGACGTACGCGATCGGATCGGTCCAGTCGGACCGGGCGTAGGGATCGTCCAGCGACGGGAACCAGTAGCAATACGCGTCCTGACCGGTGCCCCACAACCGGCCCCACGGCGAGGACATCAGGACGATGCCCAGCCAGGCCGCCACGGCCAGCCCCGGGCCGACCCATGGGTGCCCGTCGAGCCACCGGCCGAGAGCCTCCACGCGAGCCGGGACACGCGCTGCCGGACCCTCGCCGATGCGTCCGGTCACCACACCCCGTGCCGTACCATTCCGCCGTGCCCAACCTGCCGTTCCCGCGTCCGCTGCCGCGCCGACCCCGCCGCCGTCCGGGTGGCGAGGTCGATGAGGTCATGCCCGAGGCAGTCGCGGATCCCGAGATCATCGAGGCGGCCGGGGTCCGCTGGATCCACATCGAGTCGCCGCGCACGGCCGACCGGGACTGGTTGGAAGAGCACTTCGATTTCCACCCGCTCGCCTATGAGGACGTGTACTCGCGCAACCAGCGGCCGAAGCTCGACCAGTACGAGGACTACGTCTTCATCGTCCTGCACTTCCCCCTCTTCGACAAGGACAGCGGGCGGATCCTGACCGCCGAGCTCGACCTGTTCATGGGCCCCGACTACGTCATCACGCTGCCGAACGTGCCGCTGCCGCCGCTGTCGGCGATGTTCGAGCGCTATGCCGAGAAGAGCGATGTCCGGGAGGACGTCTTCTCGAAGGGACCGGGCTACCTGCTCTACAAGATCGTCGACACGCTCGTCGACGCCTCGTTCCCGATGCTGCGCAAGACCGCCCTCAAGCTCGAGCGGCTCGAGGACGACATCTTCGAGGGCCGGTCGTCGGAGATCGTGCGGGACATCTCCGACACGAAGCAGGAGATCATCAACTTCCGCAAGATCGTGCGACCGCAGCGCGCGGTGCTGCGCGACCTCGAGCGCACCAAGCAGGGCTACCTCCAGGAAGAGCTCGAGTTCTACTTCGATGACATCTCCGACGCCGCGGAGCGGATCTGGGACACCCTCGAGAACTACAAGGAGGTCATCGAGGCGCTCGAGTCGACGAACGAGGCGGTCCTATCGCACCGGCTGAACGACTCGTTCCGCATCCTCACCGCGGCCAGCGTCCTGTTTCTGCCGCTGACGCTGATCGCGAGCATCTTCGGGATGAACGTGCTGTTCCCCGGTGAGGGCGCGGCCATCACGTTCTACCTGATCATCGCCCTGATGGCGATCCTGCTGGTCGCCCTCGTGATCCTGTTCCGGCGGCGCGGCTGGCTGTAGGGGCTCAGCCCGGGAGGTCGCGCTCCTCGGGGCCGATGTAGTTGACATCGGGGCGGATCAAGCGGTTGTTCTCGGCCTGTTCGAGGGCATGGGCCGTCCAGCCGGCGTGGCGGGCCAGCGAGAACGTGGCGGGGAAGAGGTCGGGTGACAGCCCCACGCCCATGAGCACCGGAGCGGCGTAGTACTCGACGTTCGTGCGCAGCGGCCGCTCGGGATGCTTCTCGGCGAGGACCCGCAGCGCGACGTCCTCGACCTCGGTCGCGAGCTTCAGCCAGTCGGGCTTGTGGTCCATGCCCTCGGCGACCTTGCGAAGGGCGGCGGCGCGCGGGTCGTACGCGCGGTACACCCGGTGGCCGAAGCCCATCAACCGTTCGCCGCGGTCGAGGGCATCGCGCACCCACTGTTCCGCGTGCTCCGCCGAGCCGACCTCGGCGAGCTGGTCGACGACCTCGGACGGCGCCCCGCCGTGGAGCGGCCCCTTCATGGTCCCGATCGCCCCGGCGACGGCCGACGCGAGGTCCGACCGGGTCGAGGTGATCACCCGCGCCGTGAACGTCGAGGCATTGAACCCGTGCTCCGCCCCGACGATGAAGTACGCATCAAGGGCCCGTGCCGTCCCGGGCTCCGGTCGCTCCCCGGTGAGCTGATACAGGAAGCCGGCGGTGAGGTCGAGCTCCGGATCGGGCTCGATGGGCTCGTTGCCCGCGCGGAGCCGGGCGAACGCCGCCAGCGCCGACGGCGAGAACGCCGTGAGGGCGCGTGCCTGTTCGACGGTCGGTGGCCAGGGCAGGGCCTGTGTCGCGCCCCACGCCGACACGGCCGTGCGGAGCGCGTCCATCGGTTTGGCATCGCTCGGCATCGCGCGCAGGACGTCGAGCACTGGCGCCGGCACTGGCGCAGTCGGCAGTCGATGCGCGGCGTCCCAGTCGCCGGTCCACAGCAGGTTCGCCACGGCCGGGTAGGTGCCGCGCTCGACGAGATCGCCGATGCGGTAGCCGCGGTAGAGCAGCCGACCGGCTGCGCCGTCGATGTAGGACAGGCTCGTCTCACCGGCGATGACGCCTTCCAACCCCGGCGAGTAGGGCCGGGTCGCCTGTGCCGCTGTCTCGGCCGGTGCGTCGGCCGGCGGTGAGTCGGTCAACGATCCCCTTCCAGCGCGTTGAGGATCAGGCGCACGACGATCGACCCGAGCGTCGCGACCACGATCGCCGCGATCAGGCCGCTCACCGGGGCGAAGCCCATCTGCTGGGCGAGCCACCCGCCGATCACGCCGCCGACGATGCCCACGACGATGTTCGGGAGGCAGCCGCGGGCCGTCCGGCCGCCGACCAGCGCGCCCGAGATCGCGCCCGCGATGAGCCCGACGATGATCCAGCCGAAGAAGCCGAGGTCCATGGTCCCGAGTATCCCACGGTGGCGCTGGCGCCGTGACTCAGCCGCCGGCCAGGAACGTGGCGATCGCCTCGGTCAGCGCATCGGGGTGGGTGTGGTGCGCAGCATGGCGCGCACCCGGGATGACGACGACTCGACCGTCGGCGAGGCGGTCCTGGAGGGCTGTGGTCGCTGCCGCGAATGCCGGCACGCTCTCGCCGCCCAGGACCTGGAGGACCGGTCGGCGGACCTGCCCGAGCGCGTCGAGCGCCGCGCCCTCCGCACGACCCTCGGCCCGGAGCTCGCGCGGGATGGTGTGGGCCGCGGCCACGCGGAGCGGCCAGACCGGATCGGCCTTGTACGCGGCGATCGCCGCGTCGTCCATGCCCACGACCCGGCGCAGGAACGTCTCGAGCAGCAATGCGGGTTGCCCCTCCATGTCGAGCGCCGCGAGCTCGTCAGCGAGGTCAGCGTCGCCGTATCCGACACCCGGTGGGGTCGGCGCACCCTCGTACGACACGACCCTGTTGATGCGCTCGGTCAGCAGTGCCGCCCCGAGCGCGCACCGGCCTCCGTACGAGTGCCCGATCACCGCGACACCGCCAGGCGGCTCGTCACCGCCCATGCCGACGGCTTCGGCCACGGCGTCGGCGACGGCGGCGACGTCCTCGAACTCGCGCTCGATGGCGTATGGCAGCGTGTCACCGGATGCGCCACGACCGCGGCGATCGATGGCATGCACGGCATACCGCCCGGCGAGCCGCGGGCCGATGACACGGAATGTGGTGTGGTCGGCGGCCGCGCCATGGACCAGGACGACGGGTGGACCGGCACCGCGGCTGTACACCGCGATCGGTGTCCCATCGCGCGAGGTGACGATGCGGGACGGCGGCGGAGGCACCACGGACGTCAGGTCGGTCGCCATCGGTACAGCACGTCGGGCTGACGCTCCTCGTTGCCGGACCCATCGCCGAACGTGACGGGCGCGAAGCCGTGACGTTCGTAGAAGCGGCGCGCGTTCGTGTTGACCTGGAAGCAATAGAGCTCGAGGCCGTCCGGCCGACGTCGCTTGGCGAGGTCGATCAGCCGGCGACCGACCCCGCGTCCGATCCAGTCCGGAGCGACGTAGAGCTGCTCCACCGTGGCGTCCGAGAGGGCCATCAGGGCGACCACACGTCCGCTTGCCGAGGGGTCGGCCGCGACCCACGTCTCGGTGTTCGGCAACAGCTCATCGCCGAGCCAGCGCCGCACGTCGTCGTCGGGATGCGCCGGCGGAAACGGGAAGGTCGCCCGCCACGACGAGAGCCACACGTCGCCGAGGGCGGTCGCGTCGGCTGCGGTCGCGCGTCGGATCTCCAGCCGCTGGGCGGTGGCCTCGGTCACCGAGGCAGGCGGGCGGCCGCGGCCTCGTCGACGATCCAGGTCGCACCCTCGCGGACGGCCAGCCGGCCGGGCAGCATGACCGGGTCGGCGGCATCGTCGAACAGCCGGCCGAGGATGTCGGCCTTCGACCCGCCCAGCACGACCGCCAGGACCCGACGCGCGACCCGGACCGTGGCTGGATGGAGCGTGACCCGCTCGACATGCGGCTCGATGTGGGTCGGGGCGGGGATCGCCATCGCCCAGCGCTGCGACTCGAAGGCCGATGACCCGGGGAAGACCGACAGGAGGTGGCCGTCGCCGCCGATCCCGACGAACATCAGGTCGAAGACCGGCCAGCCATCGGCCTCGGGCAGGCCCGCGGCCCGCAGCTCCGCTTCGAGGTCCTCGGCACACGACTCCGCGCTCCGCCCTGATCCGAGGGCCGCGCCGGTCCGGAACGGATGCACGTTCGCGGCAGGCACGCGGATACGTCCCCGAGGGTCGTCCGAGTGGACGGACTCCCAGCCGCCCGCCTCGAGCAGGATGTCCTCGAACGGTCGGGCGTTCGAGAGCGGATGGTCACTCGGGACGAAGCGGTCGTCGCCCCACCAGGTATGGACGGCATCCCACGGGACGGCGTCCGGTCCCATCCCCACGAGGGCGTTGTAGACGCCGATCGGTGTCGATCCACCGGTCGTCGCCCAATCCGCGCGCTGGCGCCCGGCCACCGCCATGCGGAGCGCGTCCGCGATCGTCTCGGCCGCCCGCCGGGAGGCGGTCGGCGCGTCCGGGACGACGACGAGGTCGGGCCCGCTCACGGGACGGGACCGATCACCCGGCCAGCCGCGCCGCCGCGTGCAGCATGCCGCTCGCGACCGGATCCTTGCCGCCCGACTCGATCGCCTCGGCGAGCAGATCGACATCGCCCCGCCGCGCAGCCAGGAAATGCCGCTCGAGACAGTCGACGCCGTCCTGGAACAGGCGCACGTTGACGCTCTCGGCCTGGGCCGTCACGTCGGCCCGCAGCTCGGATCCCCGTCGCTCGCACAGCAGCTCGACCCGCAGCGTCGTCCCCGGCGCGTAGTCGGACTTCTGCGGCCGGAGCACGACCGAGACGTCGTGATGGCCGTCCGACAGCGTCGCGACCAGGCCCTTCGACATCGGCGGCTTGCCATGACTCGTCGCGGACGACCGGTTCGACTTGGACGATGGCGTGGGCGCGGCGGCGAGCGGCTGCTTGACGTGCAGTCCGAGGCGCGACGCCAGCCATGCCGCGTGGTACACGGCCTTGACCACGTTCGTCGAGCCTGGGGCACCCGTGTCGTCGCGTGTCCCATAGGTGACCGCGATCCGCCGCAGCGATCGGAGATAGGGCAGGTAGTCCGGATCGTCGAAGATCGACGCGATCGCCTCGCGCCAGCGTGACTGGCGGACCTGGGCGAAGTCGCTGACCGCGATCCCGGTCTCTTCGGCCATCGCCGACAGCTCGGCCAGCCGCGCGAGTCCATCGCCGCTCCACGTCGAGCCATCGACGACCAGGCGGTCGGCGTTCTCGAACAGGTCGATCGCCGCCCGGGACGTGAACGGCGGCTCGCCCGGCCACCAGATCGTGACCGGCAGGTCGTGGATGATCAGTGGCGTCACGATCGCCGACAGGTGCCGGCCGGCCTCACCGCCGGCGATGAGGTGGATGGTCTCAGCGCAGGTCTCCGGCGCATCGGCCCGCGGCAGCACGCAATGCGCCTCGATCCGCGCATCGACCCAGGACGGGCCATCGGGATCGGCCGACTGGACGACGATGGTCCTCGACGGGTGCCGCCCGGTGAGCGATTGGATCGTGGCGGCGCCCCGCTCGGCGATCTCCGGACGGCGCGCGATGACCACGAGGTTCATCACGCTCGTCCGCGCCGCCACGTGCCGTCCCGGCTGGCCGTCGATCTCGGTGGTCAGGTCCTGCCTCGCCCAGATCCGACTGAGCTCCTTCTCGACATCGGGGATGCTGCGGGCGCGGGCCGACCAGCGCAGGACGGGTTCGTTGAGGGTGACCGGGCTCTCGAGATCCATGGCCACGGTCAGATCCGCCGCCAGCGGCGGCCCTCTCGGGCCAGCATCTCATCGGCCGCGTCGGGCCCCCACGTCCCGGCGTCGTAGTTCGGGAACTCGGGCGGGCCGGCGTTCGCCCAGGCGTCGATGAACGGGTCGACGATGCTCCACGCCTCCTCGACCTCGTCGGCGCGGGTGAACAGCGACGCGTCGCCTTGGAGGGCGTCGAGGATCAGCGTTTCGTAGGCATCCGGCGAGTCGACGTTGAACGCCGACCCGTAGGTGAAGTCCATCGTGACCGACCGGACGTTCAGGCCGAGGCCCGGCACCTTGGCGCCGAAGCGCAGCATGATCCCCTCATCCGGCTGGATCCGGATGGCCAGTAGGTTCGCGTCCGGTTCCGATGACGTCTCGCGGAACAGGTGGTGGGGCACCGCGCGGAACTGGATGGCGATCTCGGTCGATCGCTTGGGCAGTCGCTTGCCGGTCCGCACGTAGAACGGGACGCCCGACCAGCGCCAGTCATCGATCGTCAGCCGGGCTGCCACGTAGGTCTCGGTCTCAGACGCCGGATCCACGTCCTCTTCCTCGCGATACCCGGGGACCGGTGTCGCCGCGACCCAGCCCGAGCCGTACTGGCCGCGCACGACCTCGGTCGCCTGGTCGGCCGGGTGCGTGCCGATCGCCCGCAGCACCTTGACCTTCTCGTCCCGCAGCGCGTCGGCCTCGAACGTCGCGGGCGGCTCCATCGCCACCAGGCTGACGAGCTGCAGGAGGTGGTTCTGGAGCACGTCGCGGACGGCGCCGGTCTCCTCGTAGAACGCGCCACGGTTCTCGATGCCGATCGATTCGGCCACGGTGATCTGTACGTGGTCGACGTAGCGCCGGTTCCAGAGCGGCTCGAAGATCCCGTTCCCGAACCGGAAGACCAGCAGGTTCCGGACGGTCTCCTTCCCGAGGTAGTGGTCGATGCGGTAGACCTGCGACTCCCGGAAGACCTTGCCGACCTCGCGATTGAGACGCTTCCCCGAATCGAGATCGTGGCCGAAGGGCTTCTCGATGACGACCCGCCGCCACCCGCCGTCGTGTCGCTCGTGATCGAGCCCGACCCGCCCGAGCTGCGCGACGAGATCGGCGAACTGCGACGGCTGGGTCGCGAGGTAGAACAGCCGGTTGCCGCGCGTCCCTTCCTTGTCGTCGACGTCGTCGAGCACGGTCACGAGCGCGTCGAAGCCGCTCGGGTCCTCGAAATCGCAACGCTGGTAACGGACCCGCCCCCGGAAGGAGCGCCAGGCATCCTCGTCGATCGGCAGCACTCGGCTGAACTCCTCGAGGGATTTGCGCACCTCATCGAGGAACGTGTCGTCCTCGTACGGCCGGCGACCGACGGCGAGCAGCACGAACTCGTGCGGGAGCAGGTTCGTCCGCCAGAGGTGGTACATCGCCGGGATGACCTTGCGGTGGGCGAGGTCACCGGTGGCACCGAACAGGACGAGCACGCACGGGTCCGGGACCCGTTCGAGGCGGAGGCCCTCGCGAAGGACGTTCTCCGCGGGCTTGGCACGCGATGCCCGCTTGCCGCGACGCGCCTCGCGCAGTTCGCGCATCGTCCGCGGCGTGTCCTTGGGGCGGGGGGCGGGCTGCGCGGGGATGGGCTGATCGGCCGGCGCTTCGAGGGGCGCCGTCTTGGTCGCCGGCGGCTCCTTGCTGGGCGCCTTCGTCGCGGCCACGGACGCCTACTCCGACTTCACGGCATGGCCACCGAACTCGTTGCGGAGCGCCGCGAGGACCTTGGCCGAATACGAATCGTCCTGGCGCGACCGGAAGCGCGTCAGCAGCGAGAGCGTGATGACGGGCGCCGGCACGTCCTTGTCGATGGCCTCCTGGACCGTCCAGCGGCCCTCGCCGGAGTCGGCGACCCAGCCCTTGAGGTGGGCGAGATCCTGGCCGTTCGCCTTGAAGGCGCGGCCGGCCAGCTCCAGCAGCCAGGAGCGGACGACCGACCCCTGCATCCACAGCTCCGAGATGGCCGCGAGGTCGAGCTCGTAGTCGCTCGCGTGCATGATCTCGAAGCCCTCGGCGTAGGCCTGCATCAGGCCGTACTCGATGCCGTTGTGGACCATCTTCACGTAGTGCCCGGCCCCCGGACCGCCGACGTGGAGGTAGCCGCCCGGCGGGGCAAGACTCGTGAAGATCGGCACGAGCGGGTCGACCGCGTCGGCGTCGCCGCCGACCATCAGGCAGTAGCCGACCTGCAGGCCCCAGATGCCGCCCGACGTCCCGGCATCGACGTAGCGGATGCCCTTCGTCGCGAGCGCCTCGTGGCGCCGGACGTCGTCGTGGAAGTTCGTGTTGCCTCCATCGATGATCGTGTCGCCCGGCTCGAGGTGCTCGAGCAACTCTTCGATCTGCGCCTCGGTGGCGTCCCCCGCGGGCACCATGACCCAGACCGCGCGGGGCTTCTCGAGTGACGTGACGAGCTCCTCGATCGAGAAGAACGCCTTCGCGCCCTCGCCCTCGGCCTCGATCTCCGTGGCCTTCTCCGGCGTCCGGTTGTAGACGTGGATCTCGTGGCCGTCGCGAACCAGCCGGCGGACCATGTTGGCGCCCATCCGACCGAGACCGATGAAGCCGAGCCGCATGAGCGTCGTCCTCCCTATCCGTCCGTGGCGAGTGCTGCGTCGATCGCCCGCTCGAGGGCGGCCAATCCGGCGTCTGCATCCGACCCGAGGTGGACGCGCAGCATCGGCAGGTCGTGCGACGTGATGGCGGCGTGGTCGCCATCGGCCTGGGCGTCGATCAGCTGTCCGAACGTGTACGGCCAGCCCGGGATGGGCCGGTCGTCACCGTGATCGGCGGTGAGCTGCAGGAACCAGCCGCTCGGTCGCCCGCCCTTGTGGAGCTGGCCGGTCGAGTGCAGGAAGCGCGGCCCGTAGCCGGCCGTGGTGGCGTCGCCGGTCCCGTCGCGCAGCCGGGCGCGGATGCGGGCAAGGGCCTGGTCCCGGGCGGGAGTCGGGGCGATGAATGCCTGCAAGCAGAGGTACGCCCCATCGCGTCGCAGGGCGAGATGCTCGCCCACCCGATCCGCGAGCTCGTCGTCCGCGCGCGCGGCAGGCACCGCCGAGGACGTCGGTTCGCCGCGCTCGGCGCGGGCAAGCACGTCGCGGGTCAGCTGCTTGGCCTCCTCGACGTTGGGCTGGTCGAACGGGTCGATGCCCAGCACCGCGCCGGCGATCGCCGTCGCCACCTCCCAGCGGACGAACTCGGCGCCGAGGTCGATCGGGTCGGCGATGGCGATGCGGATCACCGGGTGGCCCGCCTCGACGAGCGCATCGGCGAGCGCGTCGCGGCCGCCGTCGGTTCCGCCGTCGAGGGCGATGCGGACGAACACGCGGTCATCGCCGTAGGCGTCCGGGCGGCCGGGCGGCTCTAAGTCGATGGGCACGATGCCGACGCCATGCTTGCCGGTGCTTTCCGCGATGAGCTGCTCGGCCCACGCGCCGAACGACGAGATCTCCTCGTCGGGCAGGAACGTGAACTTGTCGCGGCCCGCGTTCGCCAGCGCGCCCATCGCGATGCCGAGCGACACACCCGGATTGGCATCGGGGTCGGGCTCGCGGCAGGCACCGAGCATCGCGTTCGCCGACGCCAGCAGAGCGTCGAGGTCGAGGCCGATGAGCGACGCCGGGACGAGACCGACATAGGTCAGCGCGCTGTACCGCCCGCCGATGTCGGGCGGGTTGAGGAACACCGCCCGGAAGTCGTCGTGATGGGGGATCGCGTCCAGGCTCTTGCCGGGGTCGGTGATGGCCACGAAACACTCGCCCGGCTGCTGGTACACGCGGTGCGGGATCGCGTCGAGCGCCTTCGCGGCGCGGTCCCAGGCGGCCGCCAGGAAGGCGTTCGGCTCGACGGTCGTGCCCGATTTGCTGGCCACGATGATCAGCGTCTTGAGCGGGTCGAGGCCGTCGAGGATCGCGCTCACCGCGTCGGGGTCGGTCGAGTCGAGGATGCGCAGGTCGAGGTAGCCCTCGGCCGAGCCGAAGGTGCGGTGCAGGACGTCCGGCGCGAGGCTGCTGCCGCCCATCCCGGCCACGACGGCGGTGGTGAACCCGGCGTCCACGATCGCGTCGCCGAATGCTTCGAGGGCGGGGATGTTGTCGGTCAGATCGATCGGTGCCTGGAGCCAGCCCAGCCGCTGGGCGATCGCCGCACCGACCGCGGCGTCCTGCGTCCACAACGAGACATCGCGATCGAAGAGACGGGTGGACCACTCCTCGTCCCGTGCCCGATCCACGACCGTTCGATAGGCGCCCGCGCCCTGACCCAGCTCGAGGATCGGCGCCTGGACGGCGGACGAGACGGGGTCGGTCATGTGCCTCCGAAGGATAGTCGGGGGAGGGTCATGGTACGTCGCCACGTGACCGTGTCGGTGCGTCACACTGCTTGCGATGCGGTGGCGACGGCTGATGGCCTGGGCGATCGCGTCGGTGGTGCTGGGCTGCACGCCGGCGCCGCCGTCCCCGGCACCATCCCCCTCGTTCACGCCGCCCCCGGCCCCGGCGGACGTCATCCCGTGGCCCGACATCGTGTGGTCGCTGGTGGACGGCCTGACCGTCGGCGACCCGGGCTTCGGCGAGGGCGCCGTCGCGGTCGCCTTCGGGCCGCAGGGGTTCGTCACGGTCGGGTACCGCGACGGCGGCGAGACGCGTGACGGACTGATCTGGTACTCGGCCGACGGCCAGACGTGGTCGGCGGTCGATGCGCCGGCGGTCCTCGCGGGGATCGAACTGGTGGACGTCACCGCCACGTCGTTCGGGTTCCTCGCGCTCGGGTTGCGGAGCGCTGGTGGACCCGATGACCGCACGGACACGGTCTTCCTGCGGTCGACCGACGGGCACGAGTGGGTGCC
Organism: Candidatus Limnocylindrales bacterium; assembly: GCA_036554825.1. Classification (GTDB taxonomy): domain Bacteria; phylum Chloroflexota; class Limnocylindria; order Limnocylindrales; family CSP1-4; genus SPCO01. Next base: position 3,077 of record DATBMM010000016.1, on the reverse strand, counting down.
CGTCCCGGAGGTGCCGCGTGTCGAGGACACGTATCCCACGGCAGTCACGGCCGGCAGCGCTGGCGTAGTCGCCGTCGGCAGCGATGGCGAGGGCAAGACGACGGTCTGGCGCTCCGACGACGGCAACGTCTACGAACGACTGGTCGTACAGAGCGAGATGAGCGACGCCGTGAGCGACCCGCATGCGGTCGAGCGCGGGTTCATCGCCCTCGGTTCCGGGAACCTCCCACCGGTGCTACTGCGATCGACCGATGGGCGGGACTGGACGGAGACGTCGATCGACGCCTCCGCTGACGTCGTGGCCAGCCGGCTCGTGCCCGGTCGCTGGGGGTACGTCGTGCAGGGGGTGCAGACGGTCGGCTGTGTGGGCGACGAACCCTGCGACGACCGGTCGATCGGTTGGTGGTCGGGCGACGGGACGCGCTGGGCTCGGCTCCCCGAGAAGGACACGCCGATCGGCGACGGTGCCTCGATCGTGGTACCGGCCGGGGACCACGGCCTCGTCGCGCTCGATGGCGCCGGGGCGTGGGAGAGCCCCGACGGGTGGGCATGGCGGCCGCTGCCCGAGCCCGGCGACGGCTCGATGGCCGTCGCGGATGCCGTGGTCGCGGGCGATGTCATCGTCGCGGTCGGGACGGTCTTCGGCGAGGACGGCATCGGGCGGACCGCGATCGACGTCGCGAGGCCGCCCGCGGACTGACGGTCAGGCCGCGAACTGACGGTCAGGCCGCGAACTGACGGTCAGGCCGCGAACTGACGGTCAGGCCCCGTCGGCCTCCATCGCGAGGACCTTGTCGAGCCGCCGCCGGTGGCGGGGCTCGCCGCTGAACTCGGCCCGTAGGAAGGCGACGGCGCACTCGTACGCCGGTTCGGGCCCGATGACCCGGGAGCCCAGCGTCAGGACGTTCATGTCGTCGTGCTCGACACCTTGGTGGGCCGAGTACGTGTCGTGGCAGACCGCCGAGCGGATCCCTCGGATCTTGTTGGCGGCCACGCTGGCCCCGACCCCGGATCCACAGATCAGGATGCCCCGGTCGGCTTGCCCCGCCTGGACCGACGCGCCGAGACGCTGCGCGAAATCGGGGTAGTCGTCGGCCGGGTCCGACCCGTCGCCGCCGAGGTCGATCAGCTCGTGGCCGAGACCCGCGTCGCCGATCCGCCGGATCAGCTCGTCCTTCAGCGCGGCTCCGGCGTGGTCGGCGGCGAAGGCGACGCGCATGGTCGAAGGATAGTCACTACGCTGGCGGGGCGATGACGGCTCCGGAGCACCTGGCCGACCGCGACCTCGACGTCGCCTCCGCCCTGCCTGCGGCCACCCTGCCAGCCGCGACGCGTATCGCGATCGTCGGTGGCGGGATCGTCGGCGCATCGATCGCCTACCACCTGGCGCTGGCCGGCGAGACCGATGTCGTGCTGGTCGAGCGCGGGCGTCTGACGAACGGGACCACCTGGCATGCCGCCGGTCTCGTGTCGCAGGTGCGCGGCACGCATCCGCTCACCGAGCTGTCCCGCATCAACGTCGAGACCTATCAGCGCGTGGCGCGCGAGACCGGCATCGACCCCGGCTTCCGGCAGGTCGGGTCGTTGACGGTGGCTCGCACCGACGAGCGGTTCCAGGAGATCCGTCGACCGGTGTCGATCGCCCGGGACGCGGGGATCCCCTCCGAGATCGTCGATCGCGCGCGGATCCGGGAGCTGTGGCCCGCTGCCGTCGTCGACGACCTCGTCGGCGGCGTCTTCTTTCCCGACGACGGCACCATCAATCCCGGCTCGGCGGCCCTCGCCCTGGCCCGCGCGGCGGTCGATCGCGGGGTCCGCTATGTGCCCGGGACGTCGATCACCGGGTTCCGTCGAGGCCCGGATGCTCGCCGCGTGACCGGCATCACGACGAGCGCCGGCGAGGTCGAGGCGGAGGTGGTCGTCCTCGCATCCGGCCTGTGGACCTCGGAGCTGGCCCGGCTGGCCGATGCGAGCGTCGCGCTCTACCCGGCGGAGCATGTGTGGGTCATGACCGACGAGACTCCGGCCGCGACCGAGGACCTGCCCTTCCTGCGCGACCTCGACGGCTATCTGTACATCCGCCATCACGGAGGCCGGTTCGTCATCGGCGCCTTCGAACCGAACGGCAAGCCATGGCCTCCGTCGACCGTGCCCAGCGACGGGTTCGTCGAGTTGGGGCCGGATTGGGACCACTTCGGTCCCGTGCTGGCGGCAGCCCGCGCCCGGGTACCGGCACTCGGCGGCCTCGGGTTCGGGCACTTCCTGCGCGGCCCGGAGAGCTTCACGCCGGACGCCGATCTCCAGCTCGGGTTCGTTCCGGAGGTGCCTGGGCTGTTCGTCGCCGCCGGGCTCAACTCCCAGGGGATCATCTTCGGGCCGGGTGTCGGTCGCGCGGCTGCCGAGTGGATCCTCGCGGGGCATATGACGATGGACCTGGTCGAGGTCGACGTCGCGCGGATGGGTCGATGGGCGAGCCAGCGGCAGTGGCTCCATGAGCGAACGGTCGAATCGCTGGGTGGCCTCTACGCGATGCACTGGCCCGGCAAGCAGCCCGAGACGGCGCGCGGACTGCGCCGGTTGCCGCTGGACGCCGCGCATCGAGCGGCCGGCGCCGCGATGGGGCAGGTCGGCGGCTGGGAGCGGCCGCTCTGGTTCGAGCCGGGGGCGCGTGGTGACGAGCCGACCGTTGGCTACTCGTACACCGATCCGTCGTGGTTCCCAGCGGTTCGCGACGAAGTCCGGGCGACGCGTGAGGGCGTCGCGCTGTACGACCTGACCACCTATGCGAAGTTCGAGATCGCCGGGCCGGGGGCGCTCGCCGGCCTCCAGCGACTGGCGACCTCCGACCTCGACGTGCCGCCGGGCCGCATCGTATACACGATCCTCGCCGACGAGCGGGGTGGGATCCTCATGGATCCGACGATCACGCGGCTTGCCGACGACCGATTCCTGGTGCTCGCGCCGACCGTCGCGCAGCGCCGGACCGAGGGGTTGCTCCGGGCCGGGTTGCCGAGCGACGCCGTGGTGACCGACGTCACCTCGGGGTTGGCGACACTCCACCTGGCCGGGCCGCGATC
>DATBMM010000352.1:0-10808 GCA_036554825.1 Candidatus Limnocylindrales bacterium | reverse complement strand
GCGCGAGCGCGAGGTGCTCAGCCTGCTCGCCGCAGGCCACTCACCGGCCCAGATCGCGCGGAGCCTCGACATCAGCATCCACACGGTCCGGCGGCACCTCGCCAACGTGTCCGAGAAGCTCGGCATCAAGGGCATGAACGCGCTGACCCGGTACGCGATCCGCAACGGGCTCGACCGCACCGGCCCCTGACGGGACGCCCGCCAGCCCTGACCAGGGGCTCTGAACGCGCGACGGTCCCCGGGCGCTAGACGATGACGAGGTCCGGCGGGACGTCGGACGCCACGGGCGGATACGCCGGCCGCAGGTCGGCGATCGTGTCAGCCAGGATCGTGGCGACCGCGAGGTTGCGGAACCACTTGCGGTTGGCGGGGATGACGTACCACGGTGCGGCGTCGGTCGACGTCTTCGAGAGGGCATCATCGAAGGCGGACTGGTAATCGTCCCAGCGAGCGCGCTCGTCGAGATCGCCCATCGAGAACTTCCACCGCTTGGTCGGGTCGTCGTAGCGCGCCTGGAAGCGCTCACGCTGCTCGTCCTTGTCGATGGCCAGGAAGAACTTGACGATGGTCGTGCGATTCGCGGTCAGATGCCGCTCGAAGGCGTTGATCTCGTCGTAGCGCTTCGACCACACCGCCTTGGGGACGAGCTCGTGGACGCGCACCACCAGCACATCCTCGTAATGGGACCGATTGAAGATGCCGATCTCGCCACGACGGGGCATGGCCTTGTGGACCCGCCACAGGTAGTCGTGCGCGAGCTCCTCCGCGCTCGGGACCTTGAACGAGGTGACCGGCCTGCCCTGTGGGTTGAAGGCGGTCATGACCTTCTTGATCGTGCCGTCCTTGCCGGCCGCATCGATGCCCTGCAGGACCACGAGCACGGCGTGCTTCGCCTCGGCCCACAGGCGATCCTGGAGCTCGGTCAGACGATCGAGCTGGCGCGCGGTCGCCGACTCGGCGGCGGCCTTCTCCCAGCCCGACGTCCCGCCATGGTCGCGTTTCGACAGCCGGACCCGGGTGCCGGGCTGGACCCGCAGCTCCTGGCGCAGGTCGGGGCGAGTGGCCATAGCGCTCCTCCGACGGACGGGTCGCTCGGTCGACCGGTCGTATGATGCGACCGTACCGCATCGTCCCCAGCGCAGGAGCGCTCCATGACCGTCGTCGGCACCAAGCCTCATCCCATCTTCCTGGCGGGTCGGTGGGTCGAGTCGCCCGACATCCTCGAGGTCGCCAACCCGGCCGACCACGACAACCCCGCCGGCTCGACCTACAACGCGACCGAGGAGCAGTACGAGGAAGCGGTCACAGCCGCCGTCGACGCGTTCGAGGAGACGCGCCGGCTGCCGGCTTACGAGCGGGGCCGCATCTTGCGCGACATCTCGGCCGGCATCAAGACCCGGCGCGAGGAGCTCGGCCGGCTGATCGCGCTCGAGGCGGGCAAGCCGATCCGCGATGCGCTCGTCGAGGTCGACCGCGCCACGCTCACCTTCCGCCTCGGCGCCGAGGAGGCGGAGCGGATCACCGGGGAGCTGATCCCGCTCGACCTCATGCCGGCGTCCAAGGACCGCGTCGGCATCACTCGCCGGTTCCCGATCGGGCCGATCGCCGCGATCTCGCCGTTCAATTTCCCGCTCAATCTCGCGGCCCACAAGCTGTCGCCCGCCATCGCCAGCGGCAACCCCATCGTGCTCAAGCCGCCGTCCAAGGACCCGCTCACGATGCTGACGGTGGCCGAGATCGTCGAGGCCGCCGGCGTTCCCGCGGGCTCCGTCAGCATCCTGCCGATGACCCGCGAGCTCGGGGACCGGATGGTGGCCGACGATCGCTTCAAGCTGCTGACGTTCACCGGCTCGCCATCGGTCGGCTGGCGGATGAAGGAGCGCGCCGGCAAGAAGAAGGTCGTGCTGGAGCTCGGCGGCAACGCCGGGGTGATCGTCGACAAGACGGCGGACCTCGACTGGGCCGTCAAGCGGATCCTGGTCGGGGCCTACACCTACGCCGGCCAGGTGTGCATCAGCGTGCAGCGCCTGTTCGTCCACGAGGAGGTCTGGGACGCGTTCATGGACCGGTTCCTGACCGGTGTCGGCACGCTCAAGCTGGGTGACCCGCTCGACCCGACGACCGATGTCGGACCGATGGTCGATGCCCACCAGGCGGAGCGGACCCAGCGCTGGGTCGACGAGGCTGTCGCGATGGGGGGCAAGGTCCTCGCCGGCGGTTCCGCGCAGGGCACCTTCTTCCCGCCGACCGTCCTCACCGACGTCCCGGTGTCGGCGCAGGTCTGCAGCAACGAGGCGTTCGCCCCGCTGGTCGTGGCCTTCCCGTTCCGCGACATGGCCGACGCCTTCGCGCGCGTGAACGATTCGATGTTCGGGCTCCAGACGGGGGTCTTCACCAACGAGCTGATGGGTGCCTGGCGGGCGTTCCACGAGCTCGAGGTCGGTGGCGTCATCGTCAACGACGTCCCGACCTACCGCATCGACCACATGCCGTACGGCGGCGTCAAGGACTCCGGTCTCGGCCGCGAGGGCCTGCGCTGGGCCATCGAGGACATGACCGAGGTCCGCATCATGGTGCTCGCCCAGCCATCCTGACGCCGCGCCTCGCGTCAGCGGAACTCGCGGTCCAGTTGCTCGAAGCGCGGCAGGGCGTCGGCGATATTGCGCTGCGTCCAGGCCGGGTCGTCGACCTGGCGGAGGGCCCGATCGAGCGCGCCCGCGATCCGGCTGACCCACCAACCGGTCGCGATGGCGGCCAGGCCCGCGGCATCGGGCATCGGCCAGCCGCGAGCCCGGAAGTATCGCGCGAGGGCGTCGACCACCTCGGTCGAGCGCCAGTAGTCGCCGACGAGGAGGTCGCCGATGTCGCGTCGCTCGCGGGTGCGGGTGTCCGCCGCGAGGAGGTTGAGCAGGTCGGTCCCAGGCAGCCCGGCCGGATGCCAGGTGTCCCAATCGAAGACCCCGGTGAGTCGACCATCGACGGTGAAGACGTTGTTCAGCCAAAGGTCGCCGTGGATGAGCACCGACGGTAGCCCGGCTCCCCAACGTTCGGCGGCTGCCGCGACATCAGTGAGCGCGGACGCGTGCTCCGGGAACAGATCGATGACGTCGGCGATCTGATCGTCGACGGCGCGTCGCTCGTCCGTACCGGCCGGCAGCCGCGCGGCAAACCCGATGACCTGCTCGAGGAGACCGGCATCGAGCTCCTGGACGTGCCGTCCGGACACCACCGTCTCGGCCGACCAGGCCGCCCCGGCGGCGACGCCACTACCCAGCGGTCGCGGGACGAGCGGGACGCCGGCATCGGCGAGGGCCACGAGCGCCGCGTGGCCGCGGGCGGGATCCTTCGTATGACCGAGCTTGGCGACCCGCAACTCAGCGCGCGTGCCGTCGGGACGGGTCAGCCGCACGAGGGCCGAACCGTCGCCGCTCGGCCGGACTCGCAGCTTGGCGGGATCGCCGCCCGCGGCCGAGACGACCGCGTCGATAACACGCGTCGGACGCTTCCCGGCGACCGACCCGGCGCGAGCCAGCTCGACCAGGATGCCACCGAGGGTCGCGCGGCGGATCCGTCGCTTGAGGACGCCGGGTCGACGAACGGGCGGCAGTCGGGAGATGCCGACGATATGGAACCCGTGGGGCGGCCGCACGCGCAGGCGCGTGATCGACAGCTCGCGCCGGGCCGCATCGACCACGTTCTCGGCGGACGGCCGCTCATTCCGGGGGAGACGACCCCAGATGACCCGCTCGATCCCGGGTTCCGGCTCCGGCGGCAACCCCCAGCCCTCACCCGCCTCGATGATGGCGGTCCGCACGGCCGGGTCGGCGGGCTGGTACAGGAACGCCAGCGACTCGAACGCGGGCGGGACGCGCGACCGGCGCGCGGGGCCGTCGCTCATGGGGTCGACTGGTCGCCGAAGATCCGGCGCATCAGCTTGAAGCGGCCGAGCTCCGGGTACGTGTCCATGATCTGCAGCGCCTGCCGATTGATGCCCAGGATAGTGAGCGACACGACGCCGACCAGCACGAAGGCGAGCGCGATCGGTGGGCGGAATGCGACCGCGAGGAGCAGCGTCACAAAGACACCGACCACGATCGAGACGTACGGCCGGACGTAGTTCGGGTCGATCGCCAGGACGGTCGTCTGTGTCTTCAGGCCCCACTGGTACAGGGCCTTCTGGGTCAGGAACGACATCGTCGTGCCGATCGCGGCACCGATCGCGCCGAATCGGCTGATGAGCAGCACGGTCGCCATCAGGCTGATGCCGGCCGTCAGCACGTCGACCCCGACCATGAACCTGACGCGGCCGAACACCCGAAGGATGAGCGAGTTGAACCCCGTCGCCCCATTGATGTAGTAGCCGATGCACAGGATGCTCAGGACCGTTCCGGCCGCTCGGTACGGTTCCCCGAAGAGCAGCACCGCGACCGGCTCCCCGAACGCCACACACAACGCGAAGAGCGGGAAGGACAGCAGGGCGATCCAGGTGGCGGTGCGCCAGTACAGGTCGTTGAGCGCGTGCCAGTCCTCGCGTGCGTACAGTCGCGAGGCGCCAGGCGTGAAGATGAACCGGAAGCTGGTCGACACGAAGAGGGTCTGGACCGCCAGCGGCAGCACAGCCCGGTAGTCGGCCACCTCTTCGGTGGTCCGCAGGACCTCCAGCAGGATCACCGTCAGCGAGCTCCGCAACACGAACACCACGTCGGTGGTCAGGAGCGGGAGGCTGAACGCGAAGATCTCGCGCACCGGGAGACGCAGGGTCGCCCGGTCGAACTGGCGCAGCAGGCCTTGGCGCTCGAGGAGCCGGAGCAGGACGACGGTGTAGATCGCGATGCCCGCGGCCGCCGCCGCGACGTACCCGAGCGCGAGGAGGTGGACGCCGCTCCCAGTCGCGATGAGGACGACGACGATCGACAGCTGCAGGATCGGCGCGAACACGTAGCGCCGGAAGAAGATCGAACGGGCAGAACCGAACGTCGCGAAGAGGGCGATCAGCACGCTGTCGAGCGCCTGCAGTGGCGAGAGCACGATCATGATCAGCAGGATCGACAGCGCCACCTCGTTCTGGACGACGCCGCCGAGCACGCCGTGGAACGCGTAGACGCCGAGGACCACGGCCAGACCCAGGGTCGCCACGGTCGCGACGATCACGACGATCGTCCCCCACATGCGGCCGATGTCGCCGCGCTCCTGATAGATCGGCGCGAACCGACCGACGGTCCGCTCGAGGCCGAGCAGACACGCCGTGGCGCCCAGCGCGACGATCGACAACGCGAGCGCGAACGCGCCGTACTCGGTCTTCTCGAGATAGCGGACGATCAGGACCTGCGCAACGAAGTCGAGTCCGAGCCCGATCATCCGGCCGACGAGAAGAAGGCTGGAGCCTCGGATCTGCTGGCGGTTCGCGGCACGTCCGGCGCCCGGGTCGATGCCCTCTGGCCCGTTGTCCAAAGCCCCGATCCCCGGGGTGTCGTCCGCGCTCGAGGCCAAGCTCCCCTCCGCTCCCGTGACCCCGATCGCACGCCGACCGATCGTCCCCCCGGGCGTGGCCCGACGATACCCGAAGGCGAGTCGCGGCGTTCGCTGCGCCGTCCCGCGCCCTGCGACATCGTCCCGAGCCCGTCCGTCGGGTGCGCCATCCTTGGGCCGTGGACACGACCCTGACCGCGGACCAGATCGCGCTCCAGGAGCGAGCGCGTCGCTTCGCGCAGGAGGTGCTGCGCCCGCTCGAGGTCGGGTTCGAGGCGGCCGGCGGGCGGATCGAGCCGGACGTGGAGCGCGGCGTCAAGGCCAGGGCCATCGAGGCCGGGCTGCACGGCGGCAGCTTCCCGGCCGAGGTCGGCGGGCAGGGCTGGACGCTGTTCGAGCAGGTCCTGGTCCACGAGCAGTTGGGCCAGGTCACGGGTGGGTTGTGGGGCCTGATCCCCGGCGGCTACAACGCGCTGATCCACTGCGATGCGGACCAGCGCCGGCGGTACCTCGACCCGAGCCTCCGGGGCGAGCGGAACGGCAGTTACGCGATCACCGAGGCCGGCGCCGGCTCCGATGCGCGGGGCCTCACCGCGACGGCCGTCGAGGACGCGGCCACCGGGGAGTTCGTCCTGTCCGGGGAGAAGTGGTTCGTGACCGGACCCCCGGACACTGACTTCATGATCTTCCACTGCAACGTCGTCCGTGGCGACGAGCGTCTCCCCACGTTGTTCCTGGTCGACTACGACACGCCAGGCGTGACCCTCTCGCACGATCCCGACTACATGCACACGTTCGCGGACCGGCACCCGCAGTTCGTGCTGGACGACGTGCGCGTGCCGGCCTCCGCGGTGCTGGGCGGCATCGGCCGGGCCGACGAGCTGACCAACGAGTGGTTCGTCGAGGAGCGGATCCACATCGGGGCACGCTGCACCGGCGCCATGGAGCGGCTCCTGACGGAAGCCGTCGACTGGGCGACAGAGCGAGTCCAGTTCGGCCAGCGCATCTTCGACTTCCAGGGGGTGTCGTTCCCGCTGGCCGACTCGGCCGCCGACGCCTCCGCGGCGCGGTTGCTCACCCGCGAGGCGGCAGCCATGGCCGATCAAGGGGCTGACCCGAAGGTCGTCCATGCCAAGGCCTCCCTGGCGAAGCTGTTCGCGTCGGAGGCGGCGTTCCGCTGCGCCGACCGCGTCGTGCAGGTCTTCGGCGGACGCGGCTACATGCGCGAGACCGCGGCGGAACGGTTCTTCCGTGAGCTGCGCGTCGACCGGATCTGGGAGGGCACGTCCGAGATCCAGCGCCTGATCATCGCGCGGGCCCTCGAGCGCCGCGGCGTCGGGCAGGTCGTCGGGTGACCGCGAACGCCGAGATCGAGGGTGCGACGACCATCGACCTGCGGCCGGTCTTCCAGCCGACGTCGATCGCGATCGTCGGCGCGTCGGCGCGGAGCTGGATCGCCGGGACGGTCCGCGACAACCTGCGCCTCATGGAGAGCTCGACGCGCTGCCACTTCGTGAACCCGAAGTACGACGAGCTCCTCGGGCAGGCCTGCTACCCGTCGCTGGACGCCCTCCCCGAACGGCCGGACATCGCGCTCGTGGCCCTCAACCCGCTCAGGGCCGCGGAGGTGACACGGGCGGCCGCCGACGCGGGCATCCCGGCGGTGATCATCCCGGGCGGCGGCGTGGTCGAGGGCGGGGCGGCGGCAGCAGCGATGCAGGCGGAGGTGGCCGACATCGCGCGCCAGAACGGGCTGGCGTTGGTCGGTCCGAACTGCATGGGCGTGATCGACCTCACGGTGAACTCGGCGACCTACATCGGCGACGTGTCGCCGTACCTGCCCCGTGGCGGGGTCGCCGGCATCGCGCAATCGGGTTCCGTGACCGACGCCTTCGTCCAGTCCGGGTCGCGGGTCGGCTTCAGCCGGATCATCAGCTGTGGCTCGGAGGTCGTCCTCGACGTCTGCGACTACCTCGCGTATTGCCTCGACGACCCTGAGACGACGTCGGTCATCCTGTTCCTCGAGGGGTTCCGGCGCCCGGAACGATTCCTGGCGCTGGCGGATCGTGCCCTGGAACTGGGCAAGCCGATCATGGTCGTCAAGGTCGGTCGGAGCGAACAGGCGCGGGCCGCCGCGGTCGCCCATTCCGGGTCGCTGGCCGGGGAGGCGCGCGTCACCGACGCCGCGCTCGATGCCGCCGGGGTGATCCGTTGCGCCGACCTCGACGAGCTGCTCGAGACGGCCGAGCTCGTCGAGGGCATGCGCCGGACCGGTCGGGGGATCGGCCGCGGCCGGACCGGCGTCGTGACGGTCAGTACCGGCGAGGCATCGCTCATCGCCGATCTCGCCCCGGCCGTCGGCCTGGACCTCCCGCCCATCCCTCCCGCGACCCGCGAGCGCATCCTCGAGGCGCTCCCGACCATGGGCTTCATCGCCAACCCACTCGATCCGTGGGGCGCGGCCGATGCCGCCACGGCGTATGGGGCCGTGTTCGAGGCCATGGCCGAATCCGGCGAGTACGACGTCCTGGTCCAGGTCCACGATTTCCCGTACCGCTCGATGGCGGCAGAGGTGGCGACCGCCGATGAGGTGACCCGGGCCCTCCTCGACGCGACGCGCGACCGGCCGTCGTTGCTGCCGGTCTACGTCTCCCTGACGTCCGGCGACCCACCGCCGGAGACCAAGGCGGTCCTCGACGAAGGGGGTGATGGGGCACCGCTCCTGCGGGGCGCGCGCGAGGCCTTCCGGGCGATCGGCTCGATGGCCCGCTGGACACGCCGCCACGAGGCCAGGCGGGCGACCGGCCCGTGGCGGACTGCCTGGCCGGCGCTCGCCGCCGACACGACCGCGTACGGCTGGGACCGCGCCTCGCTGCGGGCAGCGCGCTCGATCGCCGAGTCCGGGCGGCCGCTCAGCGAGCGCGAGAGCCTGGACCTGCTCCGCGCGGCAGGCATCGCGGTGACGGCGGCCGCCCCGGTGACCGACGCCGCCGGTGCCGTCGATGCGGCAAGAGCCTTCGGCGCGGGGCCAGTCGTCCTCAAGGTCGACGCGGCCGGGTTGCCACACAAGAGCGACCTCGGGCTCGTTCGGCTCGGGCTCCGGGGGGAGGAGGAGGTCCGAGTCGCCGCCGCGGAGCTGCTGGCCACCGCGGCCAGCAACGGGATCGATGCGCATGGGCTGCTCGTCGAGCCCATGGCCGTGGCCGGCGTCGAGCTGATCATCGGCGCCCGGCGCGACGCGTCGTTCGGGCCGTGCGTGATGGTCGGGTTGGGCGGTGTGCTGGCCGAGGTCCTCGACGACGTGGCGATCCGGCTCGCGCCGGTCCCGGTCGAGGTGGCCATGGCGATGCTCGACGAGCTCCGCGGGGCTGCCCTCCTCAGCGGCGTCCGCGGCCAGCCACCGGTGGACCGTCGAGCGCTCGCGGTGCTGGTCACCGACATCGGCCGGTTCCTCATCGACCGCCCCGACGTCATCGAGATCGATCTCAACCCGGTCATCGCGACGCCGGCCGGTGCCATGGCCGTCGACGCGCTGGTGGTGGTCGATGGCTGACGAGCCGGTCCTGCGGACGACACGGACCGACTGGGGCGTCCGCCTGGTCCTCGATCGACCGACGAAGCTGAACGCGCTCGACGGCCGCCTGGTCCGGGCCCTCGTCGAGGCGCTGGACTCGGCCGAGGCCGATCCCGATGTTCGGGTCATCGTCCTCGAGGGCGCCGGCCGGGCCTTCTGCAGTGGCTACGACCTGACCGAGGAGGCCGGCTCCGAGATCAGCGGCCCGGTGACCTGGCGCGACCTCCTCGCGGCCGATGTCGCAGCCACGCTGCGCTTCCTCGAGTCGCCCAAGCCGGTGATCGCACAGATCCATGGGTATGCGCTGGCCGGAGGGCTCGAGCTGGCGATGGCCTGCGACCTCATCGTGGCGGCCGAGGGCACGATGCTCGGCGAGCCGGAGATCCGCTACGGCTCAGCGCCCGTCACCCTGCTCATGCCCTACCTGATCGGGCAGAAGAAGACCCGCGAGCTGCTGCTGACCGGGGATCTGATCGACGCCGCCGAGGCGGAACGGATCGGCCTCGTCAACCGTGTGGTGCCGGCCGATCGGTTGGCGGCCGAGGTCGATGCGCTCGCGGACCGGCTCGCGCGAACGCCGCCCGAGGTGATGGGCCCGACCAAGCGCATGCTGAACCGGGCGATGGAGGCCGCGGGCTTCAGGCTCGCGGTGGAAGCGGGCCTCGACCTGGGCGCGATCATCAACGCGGCCGACACGCCGGAGCAGCGGGAATGGGACGCGATCGTGCGGCGGGACGGGCTCAAGGCCGCGCTCGCCTGGCGCGACCGGCGCTACGACGAGCGCCTGTCGGAACGACGAGGCGCCCGGCGTGACGTCCGCTCGTAAGGGGGGTCCGAGCGGAGCGCCACGCGGACGCGGGGGCTAGCGGGGTCGAGCGCGGGGGCGGCGCCTCACGAGGACGCTCATCCCCACAGCCAATCGGTGAAGCCGATGGAGCGGCCCATGCCGGAGTAGGAACGCGGCAGGCGCATCCCCAGCCGGCGATTGAGCAACCACGGCATCTGGCGTGACGCCTGGGTCTCGTTCCAGCCCATGCCGCCAGAGGCCTTCGACCGGCTGACGACCATGGCCATCCGCTTCAGCGCGCGGTTGGACCAGCGCCAGGCCGACGTGTAGCCGTTCTGGTAGAGCAGCTCCACCTGCATGCCGAGACCCTGGATGGACTCGAGCTGGTACTGGATCCCCGTGTCGCCGGGCGGCCAGCGACGGTACCCGCCACGGCCGATGTCGGCGACCACGGCGCCATCGACGAGGATCCCGCCACGGCGGCACCAGCCGTTGACCGGCGTGTACGCGGTCGGCGAGCACGCCCACGATTTGGACGCGCTGCTCAGGCGGTCCCAGAACCGATACGAGCTCCGGTCACCGAGGAACCCGCGCGTGACGCGCGACGCCGCTCGAACGTCGGCCGTGTCGCCGAGATAGAGGCTCGCGGCGATGCGCGCCGCGCCGGCGTGGGCGCCCCAGTTGGCGGCGGACCGCAGGTGGGTGTGGTAGAGCGAGTCCCAGACGCTGTGGCCACCGATGTCCTTGCGGCGGATCGTCCGCAGCCACGAGCGGAACGTCGAATCGGACGCGCCCGTGAGCCCGGCGAAGTCGGCCGCCAGGACGTAGGCGGGGAGTTGCCGGCCGAGCGCGAGCGTCGCGTTGTCGCACCCGACGCGCTGGGTCCGGATGGCGGCCATGACGCCGGCGCGGGCCTTGGACCCGTAGGAGCTCCTGCCGGTCCGCGCATAGACCAGCGCAGCGGCGAGCGTCCGGAGG
>DATBMM010000299.1:0-3835 GCA_036554825.1 Candidatus Limnocylindrales bacterium | reverse complement strand
ATCCGGCTGCGCGAGGCCCCGTTCACGCCAGAGCGCGTGTGGCGAGCGCTCCAGGAGCGTGACGCGGCGACGCCGACCGACTGAGCCCTCGGCGCGAGATCTAGCAGAGCACGGGCGGGGCCGGCCCGGTGCGATGATGGGCGCCGATGGACCTCGAGAGTGTGATCCTGCGCACGCGGGGCCTGGGCAATTCGACCTACGTCCTGGCGTCGGACGGCGAGGCGCTCGTCGTCGATCCGCCTCGCGACGCCTGGCGCGTCCGCGAGATCCTGGAACGCAAGGCGTGGCGGCTCCGGACCGTCGTCGAGACCCACGTCCACAACGACTACCTGTCCGGGGCGCTGGAGCTGGTCGCCAGCGAGCGGGCGACGATCGTCGCACCGGCCCGCGGCCGATACGCGTTCGAGCACCGCGGGGTCGATGACGGCGACGTCGTCGAGCTCGGCAGCATCCGGTTGCGTGCCCTGGCGACGCCCGGGCACACGCCGGAGCACCTGGCCTGGGAGGTGTTCGACGTGGCGGCCGATCGGGAGTCGCCTGCGGCGGTGCTGACCGGCGGGTCCCTGCTCGTCGGGAGCGTGGGCCGGACCGACCTGCTCGGCGAGGAGACGACCGAGGGGCTGACGCGACGCCAGTTCGACTCGCTCCGGGCGCTCGCGCGGCTCCCGGACGACGTGGCGGTCTGGCCGACCCACGGCTCCGGCAGCTTCTGCGCGGCCGGACCCATGCACGGTGGTCCGACCTCGACCATCGGGGATGAGCGACGGACGAACCCGCTGTTCTCGATCGGCGAGGCCGATGCGTTCCGTGAGCGGCTCGTGGCCGGATTCGCGCCCTACCCGACCTACTACGCCGAGATGGCATCGCTCAATCGAGCCGGTCCCGCCGTCCTGGGCGACCGACCCGCGCTGCCGATGCTCGGTGTCGACGGCTTCACCGACGCCATCGCTCGGGGGGCAAGGGTCGTGGACGGTCGTCGGCGACGGGCGGTCGCCGAGGGGCACATCGCGGGCTCCCTCACCATCGAGCTCGGCGACACGTTCGCCTCGTACGTCGGCTGGATCCTGCCGGTCGGGACGCCGCTCGTGCTCGTGCTGCCGGAACCGACGGCGGCCTCGACCATAGAGGCGGTCGATCAGCTCATCCGCATCGGCTTCGACCGCCTCCACGGCGTGCTCGACGGCGGCGTGGAGGCCTGGGCGGCGTCCGGCCGATCGCTCGTCGGCATGTCGACGGTCAGCGCCGGGGTCCTCGCCGACGAGCTGCGCTCGCCGACACCGCCACTGATCCTGGACGTGCGAGATCCGCAGGAGTGGCAGGACGAGGGGCGCGTCGAGGACGCCATCGAGCTGCCGCTCGCACGGATCATCGCGGGCGACGACGCGCTCCCTGATGGCGTGCCGGTCACCGTCGCGTGCCGGACGGGCAGCCGCGCGCTGATCGCGGCCGGTCTCGTGGAGGCCCGTGGCCACCCCGTCCGCCTCGTCGAGCGCGGCGGCATCCCCGACGTCGTCGCACGCCTCGCGTCCCAGGAGACGCCGAAGGCGTGACCTCGACGCTCGCAACCCTCGAGGCCGAGCGCGACGCTGCGATCCGTCGCGACCGCGACGACCCGCTCTCCGGGCTACGGACCCGGTTCCACCTGCCGGCCGGCACGGACGGTTCGCCCAAGGCCTACCTCGCCGGTCAGAGCCTCGGCGCGCAACCGCGGGCGGCCCGGGCGGCCGTCGAGGAGCGACTCGACGCGTGGGCGCGCCTGGGGGTCGACGGCTGGTTCGACGCGGACCGTCCGTGGATCGACGTGGAGCGTGATCTGGCCGCCCCGACCGGCCGGCTGGTCGGCGCGGGCTCGCACGAGGTCACGACCGCGAACACCCTGACCATCGACCTCCACCTGCTGCTGGTCTCGTTCTTCCGGCCCGACGGGAGGCGGCGGAAGATCCTCATCGACGCCCCGACGTTCCCCTCGGACCGGTACGCCGTCGAGTCGCAGCTCCGGCATCACGGGCTCGACCCGGACGCCGACCTCGTGGTCGTCCGCCCGCGCGACGGCGAGGACACGCTCCGACCGGACGACCTGGACGAGGCCATCGATCGCCATCGCGACGAGCTTGCGCTGGCGCTACTGGCCGGGGTCAACTTCGCGACGGGCCAGGCCTTCGACATCCGGCGGCACACGGCCGCCGTCCATGCCGCGGGCGGCGTCGCGATGTGGGATCTGGCCCACTCGGCCGGCAACGTCCCGCTGCAGCTCCACGACGACGACGTCGATGCCGCGGCCTGGTGCACCTACAAGTACCTCAACAGCGGACCCGGCGCGCTGGCTCAGCTGTTCATCCACGAGCGCCATGCGGCCGATGCATCGACACCGCGGCTGGCCGGCTGGTGGGGGAACGACCCGGCGACGCGGTTCCGGATGGCGGAGACGTTCGAGCCCGGACCTGGCGCCGATGGCTTCCGGATCTCGACCCCGCCGATCCTGTCGCTCCCGCCGATCGCGGTCTCAGTGGGGATCTTCGACGAGGTCGGCATGGGGGCGCTCCGCTCACGGTCGCTGGCGCTGACCGGCGAGCTCGAGCGGCTCATCGATGCCTACGTGCCGGACGCGGCGATCATCACGCCGCGGGATCCGGCGGCGCGCGGGTCACAGCTCACGATCCGCGTCGACGACGCGCACGCCCGGCTCGCGGCGCTGGAGGCGTTCGACGTGGTGGCCGACGTCCGCGAGCCCGACCTGATCCGTCTCGCACCGGTGCCGCTGTATTGCTCGTTCGACGACGTGTGGCGCGCCGTCGACGCGCTGCGTCGGACCGCCCCGTCAGGCTGACCGGCGGCGACGCCAGGCGGCTGCCACCGGATCCCACTCCCCGACGACCCTGACGCCGCCCGGCGGCTCCGACTCCGCGACGGCGCGACGGCGCGTCTCCGCCGTCTCGGTCCAGCCTGGCGGCACGAGACCCGGCGCCAGGTCGGCCAGGGGTGCGAGCACGAACAGCCGCGCCCCCATGTCGCGATGCGGCACCTGCAGGCGCTTGGCCGCCTTGGCCGGATCGGTCTCGGCCTCGACCGACCGTGCGGCTGGCGTGCGAGCGACATCGATCCGGTGGCGTCCGTAGACCAGCAGGTCCAGGTCGAGTTCGCGCGGCCCCCAGCGGCTGCGTCGGCGGCGCCCCGCCCGGCGCTCGATGATCTTGAGCCGTGCAAGGAGGTCGAGCGCCCCGGCATCGGCATCCGCGTCGGCCGTCGTCACGTCGACCGCCACGACGGCGTTGCGGAACTCCGGCTGGTCGACGACACCCCACGGCGCGGTGGCATACAGCCGCGACACGCCGCGGACGGCGACGCCCGGGAGGTCGTCGAGGGCGGCCACGGCGTCGGCCAGCGTCCGGGCGGCATCGCCGAGGTTGGCGCCGAGACCGATGTAGGCACGGACCGTCCGTCGGCCGCTCATCGAGGGCACCTTACTATCCGGCGATGACCGTCGAGACGGCGTTACCCGTACGCGTCCTCGGCGCGACGTGAGCGACGTCCACGTCGCGATCCTGCACGGCGACCCCGGAGCGGACGCCGGGCCGCTCACGCGGCTGACCGGCGATGCGAGGCGCGACCTCGCCGACCGGCATCGACGCAGGTTCCTGGCGGCCGGCGCCACCCGTGTCGAGGTCGTTGACGGGCCGCTTGATCAGCGGTCATTCGGCGCCCGCCTGCGCGATCTCGCGGACGAACTCGGGCGGGGGCTCGCGGACGGTGGCCTGGTGGTGCTCGGTTCCGGGGCCATCCCCCTGGCGACGGCAGCGGACCTCCGCGAGCTGGTGTCGGTCGCCGGGTCGACGAG
>DATBMM010000292.1:0-4288 GCA_036554825.1 Candidatus Limnocylindrales bacterium | reverse complement strand
TCGCGGCCAAGAAGGCCTTCATCGTGAACCGGGTCGGCGACGTCGGGTTCGCGCTCGGGATCATGGCGATCTTCGTGAACACGGGCACCCTCGACATCCGCCACTCGCTCGAGATCCTGCTCTCGCCGACGCTTGCCGCCTTCCCGATCCCGGTCCCCATCGTCGCGCTGCTCGTGTTCGCCGGCGCGATGGGCAAGAGCGCCCAGTTCCCGCTCCACGTCTGGCTTCCCGACGCGATGGAGGGCCCGACCCCGGTCTCGGCCCTGATCCACGCCGCGACGATGGTCAACGCCGGGGTCTACCTCGTCGCTCGTGCCAACCCGCTGTTCGCGGCCGCACCGTCGGCGATGGTCGTTGTCGCGGCGATCGGCATCTTCACCGCGATCCTGGCGGCGTCGATCGCGATGACCCAGACCGACATCAAGCGGGTCCTCGCCTACTCGACGCTGTCGCAGCTCGGCTACATGTTCGCGGCGCTCGGGGCCGGCGCGTTCACGGCGGCCATCTTCCACCTGATGACCCACGGCTTCTTCAAGGGGCTGCTGTTCCTCGGCTCTGGGTCGGTCATCCACGCCGTCCACGACGAGCAGGACATGCGCCGGATGGGCGGGCTGTCGCGGAAGATCGGCATCACCTACATCACGATGCTGATCGGCTCGTTCGCGATCGCCGGCATCCCGCCGCTGGCCGGCTTCTTCTCGAAGGACGAGATCCTGGGCGAGGCGTTCAAGCTCGGCTATCCCTGGATCTGGGCGATCGGCCTGTTCGTGGCCCTGCTGACCGCCTTCTACATGTTCCGGCTGATGGGGCTCACGTTCTGGGGCGAGTTCCGCGGGCCGCGCGAGATCTGGGACCGGGTCCACGAGTCGCCGTCCGTCATGACCGTTCCCCTGATCCTGCTGGCGATCCCATCGGCCCTCCTCGGCCTGGCGCTCGGGCTCCCTCTCGGGGACAGCCTGATCCACCATTGGCTCGAGCCGGTCTTCCACGAGGCGGTCGAGCTGCTCCACCATGCCGAGGCCGAGTACCAGCTGTTCGGCATCGACGGCGCGCTCATCGGCGCCAGCGTGGCGGTCGCCGCTGTCGGCGTCGCGCTCGCCTGGCGGTTCTTCGGGGCCGATATCGACGGCCTGCGCCTGCCGGCGCGGCCCGAGGCGGTCCGCGAGATCAGCGCTCGACCCGGCTTGAGCTTCCTGTACCGGGCGTCGCTCAACAAGTGGTGGTTCGACGAGCTGAACCACCTGCTGTTCATCGTCATCGGCGGCCGGATCGCGCAGGCGATCTGGTGGTTCGACCGTGAGGTCGTCGACGGGACCGTGAACGGCATCGGCAGCTCCACGGTCCTCGCCGGCCGCAACATCCGGCGCGTCCAGACGGGCCGCGTCCAGAACTACGCGCTCGGCATCGCGCTCGGGCTGCTGGTCATGGCCGGCTCGTACCTGCTGCTGGCTGGGAACCGCGGATGACCCTGCCGTTCGGGATCCTGACGCTCGTGACGTTCCTGCCGCTGCTCGGCGCGCTGGTCATCGCCATCCTCCCGAGCTCCGTGACCCGACCCGTGGCCCTCGCCGTCGCCTTGGCCACGTGGCTCGTGTCGCTGTACATGCTCATCGGCTACCAAGCCGGCGGGGCGGGCGACCAGTTCCAGTACCTCGAGGAAGTCGACTGGATCCCGCTGTTCGGCATCCAGTACAAGCTCGGGGTCGATGGGTTGTCGGCGGCACTGGTCGTGCTGACCACCACGCTCACGTGGATCTGCATCCTCGCCTCGTGGGTCCCGATCCAGACCCGGATCAAGGAATACATGATCTCGTTCCTGGTCCTCGAGGTCGGGATGATCGGCGTGTTCCTGGCCCTCGACCTGTTCCTCTTTTACATCTTCTGGGAGATCGTCCTCGTCCCGATGTACCTGATCATCGGGATCTGGGGTGGTGCGAACCGCATCTACTCGACGATCAAGTTCGTGCTCTACACCCTGGTCGGCTCGCTACTGATGCTGGTCGCCATCCTCGCCACGGCCTTCGCCTACCAGTCGGCGACGGGCGGCTGGACCAACGCCTTCGATTTCGTGACCCTGCGCGAGTTCGCGGCCGGGGCAGGGTTCGCGCCGGCCCTCCAGGTCGGCGCGTTCCTGGCGTTCTTCCTGGCGTTCGCGATCAAGGTCCCGATGTTCCCGTTCCACACCTGGCTGCCGGACGCCCACACCGACGCGCCGACGGCGGGCTCCGTCATCCTGGCCGGCATCCTGCTGAAGCTCGGCGCGTACGGGTTCCTGCGCTTCGCGCTGCCGCTGTTCCCGGACGCCGCGGTGACGTTCGCCCCGACGATCATCGTGCTGTCGCTGATCGCGATCATCTACGGCGCGATCGTCGCCCTCGTCCAGCCCGACCTCAAGCGCCTGGTCGCCTACTCATCGGTCAGCCACATGGGCTTCGTGACCCTCGGGACGTTCGTGTTCACCGAGCAGGGCGTGCAGGGTGCGATCCTCCAGATGATCAACCACGGCCTGATCACGGGCGGGCTGTTCCTCCTGGTCGGCGTGTTCTACGAGCGGACCCACGACCGGACCATCGCCAAGATGGGCGGGCTGGCGGGTCCCGTCCCGCTCTGGGCGGCGACGATGGGGTTCTTCGTCTTCGCGTCGGCCGGGCTGCCGGGGCTGTCCGGGTTCGTCGGCGAGTTCCTCAGCCTGCTGGGCACGTTCGTGGTCAACCCGATGGCTGCGGCGATCGCCACCTTCTGCATGATCCTGGCCGCAGGCTACCTGCTGTTCATGTTCCAGCGCATCGCCTTCGGTGACCTGTCCGACTTCCTGCGCAACCTGGGCGGCCACCTGACCGACATGACGCCGATCGAGACGCTGACGCTCGTGCCGCTCGCGACGCTCATCGTGGTCTTCGGCGTCCAACCGGGGCTCCTGCTCGGGCTCATCCAAGGGTCGGTCGAGGGCGTGCTCGAGGCGGCAGGCACCGGGGCGGCGATCCCGATCGGCACCGAGGTCGTCGTCATCGGTCTCGGGCTGGTGGTCGCGCTGGTCGTGGCCCGCACCGTGGCCGCCGCAGCCGCCCGTCGGCGCGGCACGGACGTCGTGGTCGCCGAGGGCGGAGGCGCCTGATGGCGTTCGCCGACCTCGTCATCATCTCGCCGCTGGTCGCCGCGGTCCTGACGGCCGCGGCGGTCCTCATCGTCGACCTGGCCTGGCCCGGGCGCGATCGACTGGCCGTCGGCACCGCGCTCGTCGGTCTGGCGATCACGACGTTCGTCACGATCTCGGTCGGTGCCGAGACGGCCACGGCGTTCGGCGGCTCGTACAAGGTCGACGCGCTGACGACGTTCCTCGACATCCTGTTCATCGCGATCGTGGCGATGACGATCGTCTTCGCGCCCGATTACCTGCTGCCGCGCAACCTGCCGATCGCCGAGTTCGCGGTCGTCCTCGTGTTCGCGATGAGCGGTGCGATGCTCATCGCCGGCTCGGTCGACCTGCTGCTCATGTTCCTGGGCCTCGAGCTCATGGTGCTGCCGGGCTACCTGCTCGCGGGCTACCACAAGACCGACGCGTATTCGACCGAAGGCGCGATCAAGTACTTCCTGCTCGGCTCCTTCAGCTCGGCGATCTTCCTGTTCGGGCTGGCGTTCGTGTGGGGGCTGACCGGGACGACGCTGCTCGAGACCGGCGACCCCTCGATGCCGGGGATCACCGAGTACCTGACGGCGGTCGTCGCGCAGCAGGCTCCATTGCAGCCAGGGCTCGCCATCGGGCTGGCGTTCCTGACCACGGGCGTGGCCTTCAAGATCGCCGCGGTGCCGTTCCACTACTGGACCCCGGACGCCTACCAGGGCTCGCCGACGCCGATCACCGGCTACCTGTCGGTGGGGCCGAAGGTCGGCGCCTTCGCGCTGATCCTGCGGCTGTTCGTCGAGGCGCTCGGGCCGCTGTCGGACTGGTGGCTGCCGGTGATCATGGTCCTGGCGGCGCTGACGATGACGGTCGGCAACCTCATCGCGCTGACCCAGGACAACGTGAAGCGGATGCTGGCGTACAGCTCGATCGCGCACACCGGCTACATGCTGGTGGGGCTGGCGGCCTACGCCGGTGGCCAGGTGCTCGGCCTCGAGGGGCTGCTCTTCTACGGCGCGGCCTACACGTTCATGAACCTCGGCGCGTTCGCGGTGGTCGCCGCGCTGCAGAAGCGCTCCGGCGTCACGTCCGGGCTCCCGACCTTCGCCGGGCTGGGCCGACGCGAGCCGCTGCTCGGGGCGCTGATGCTGCTCTTCCTGCTGTCGC
>DATBMM010000267.1:0-3477 GCA_036554825.1 Candidatus Limnocylindrales bacterium | reverse complement strand
GGGACGGCTCGCTGCGACGGGCCGAGCAGGATGAGTCCGATGTTGAGCAGCACGAACGACATGCCGATCGCGCTGATGAGCGGCGCCAGCCGCGGCGCGTTCCGCAGCGGTCGGTAGGCCGCGCGCTCGATCGAGGCGTTGATCACCGCCGTGAGCAACATGATGAATGGGAGGGCGATGAACGTCGCCGCGAGCGCCGCGGTGGAGCGGGCCTCCAACCCGAGGCCGTCGACGATGAAGCCGAGGGCGAAGAACGTGAACGCCGTGCCGAGCATGAACACGTCGCCGTGGGCGAAGTTGATCAGCTCGAGGATCCCGTAGACGAGGGTGTACCCGATGGCGATGAGCGCGATGATCAGGCCGTTGGCCAGGCCGATCATCAACGCGGTCAGCAGTTCCTCCAACGCCCTCTCCTCAGCGCGGCGGATGCGATGGGTCTCGCGAGGTCAACGACATCGAGGCCGCTGGCCGGCGGGACGGGTCAAACGCGTCGAGTGCGGCGCGGCCGGCCGCCCGAGGTGGGCGGCCGGCCGCGTGGTGGTCATGACCCGAAGGGTCTGACTACTCCTCCTTGATGACCTTGTCGAACGTGAACTCGCCGCCCGTGACGATGTTGCCCGACATCTCGGTCAGGCTCGTATCGCCTTCGGCGTTGAAGCTCCACGTCCCCAGGACGCCCGCGAAGTCCTTGGTCGCGAAGACCTCCTTGAGCAGCGCCGCGCGGAGCGCGTCGTTGTCAGCAGGATTGGTCGCGGCCGCGCGCTCGAGGGCGGCGAGGATGACACTGGCCGCCTCGTACCCGTATGCGGTGTACGCCTCGGCCGGGTTGTTCGGGTACTTCTCGGTGTAGGCGGCGAGCCAGTCGGCGCCCTTGCCGGTCAGCTGGTCGGCCGGGACACCACCGAAGGTGATGTAGCTGCCCTCGGCAGCCTCGCCGGCCGCCTCCAGCCACTCGCCCTCGAAGATGCCGTCGGGGCCCATCAGCTTGACGTCGGCGCCGAGGGCATCGCGAAGATCGCGCCAGAGCTGGCCGGCGTTGTTCTGCGTGATGCCACCGTAGTACACGAGCTCAGGGCCGGCGGCCTTGACCTTCTCGGCGAGTGCCTTGTAGTCGGTCGCCTTGCCATCGATGCCGTCGCGGCCGAGGACCTCGATGCCGAAGCCCGGTGCCTCGCTCGCGAAGACGTCGGCGATGCCCTTGCCGTACAGCTGGGTGTCGTCCAGGACGTAGGCCTTGGTGACGCCGAGCTGCGACGCCCACAGCGCGCCTGCACGACCCTGGAGGTCGTCCGCCGGCACGACGCGGGTGTAGTTGCGAGTGCAGCCATCCGGATAGTAGACGTCCGGCTCGTTGGCCTCACCCTTGCCGGCCTTGGTCAGGCCCGGGTAGGTGTTGGCCGGGC
The DNA here is from genome assembly GCA_036554825.1 of Candidatus Limnocylindrales bacterium. Classification (GTDB taxonomy): domain Bacteria; phylum Chloroflexota; class Limnocylindria; order Limnocylindrales; family CSP1-4; genus SPCO01. The sequence goes on along the minus strand of DATBMM010000267.1, from coordinate 2,074 downwards.
TGGTCATCACGAGCCCTGCCGTGCAGAGGATCGGGATGGACAGCTTCGCGGCGCCGGAGTTGAAGGTGCCGATGTAGGCGACGACGGCGTCGTTGGCGACGGCGTCGTTCGCGTTCTTGATCTCGGTCGCCTCATCCCACTGGCCGGTGGCCGCGGTCGAGTCGTCCTTGTCCTGGAAGACGATGGTGTAGCCGCCGACCTTGCTGTCCTTCTCCTCGATCGCCATCTTGATGGCGTTCACGACAGTGTCGGTCTGGGCCTTGTTCGAGCCCTGTCGCGGAAGGGACGACCAGATCTCGATCGTTCCCTTGTCTCCGCCACCCCCGGTGCCGCTGCACGCAGCGAACACGAAGATGGCGGCTGCGGCAAGTGCCCCAACCCTGGTGAGCTTCATGCATTCTCCTCCTGAAGTCCGATCGTCCGGCGGTCCCGGAGCGACCCTCGGTCGGAGTCACCAGTCCCCGACCCGACACGGACGCGGACGCCGATCCAGATGCCCGGGGGCTCGCGCGGCGACGACGTGGCCCTCCCAGGGCGTCGGCGGAGGCGAGCGGCGGTGCGATTCGGACAGCAACGCAGGTCCGTGCTCGGGCGGCGCGCAGGTGACCGCCGAAGCGATGCCGTATCATAGGCATCGGCGACCCGAATGCAATACCGGTCGGCCGCATCCGAATCGTCTGCCGCGAGCGTGACGCGCTCGCCGCGCCGACGGGTCGCGGGCCCCGGTCCGGCCCAGGGTCGGATTCCCCCGGTCGAGGGGTACGGTCGCCGCCCTGCGAGGTGCGAACCTTCGGCGTGGAATACCTGGTCCGAGCGGCCCGTGTCACGGACATCGATCGGCTCGTCGCGTTGAGCGACGATGTCCTTCGTGTGGATCGTGATGCCGGCACCCTCGATGCCGCGGATCTCCTGCGCCAGTTGGTCTACCTGCCGCAGGCCAGCATCTTCGTTGCCGAGACCCAGCGGAACGTGGTGGGTGGGGCCGTCCTGGCCCTGCGCCCCTCGGTCCGTGCCGGCGGTTTCGTCGGCACCATCGATCTCCTGGTCGTCGACCCCGACCACGACGCGGACCGCGTCACGAACGCCCTGCTCGAGGAAGCCATCCGATCGGCGAGCAACAAGGGTTGCACCGTCGTCGAAGCGGCTCGTCCCGAGGATCCAGCCGCGCTCGCGCGTTGGGTCGCGCAGGGCTTCAGTCCCGCTGGTCTGCGCCTCCAACGACCCGTGGTCGCGGCCGGAAGCGCCGCGCGCCGCACGTGATCATCGCCCCGCCGAGCTGCGTGAACGCGCCGGCCAGGGCTTCATCTCAGACCCGATAGGAGTCACCGTGGGAAAGAACGTCGCCGTCTTCGTGGACGTGGCGAACATCTTCTATGCGGCCAAGGCCGCTGGCGTGGACATCGATTACGTCACGCTTCTCAAGTCGGCAGGTGCCGGCCGCGACCTCGTACGCGCGTATGCGTACACCGGCCTCGACCCGGACAACGAGAACCAGCGCAATTTCCATGACTTCCTGCGCCGACACGGCTACAAGGTCGTGAGCAAGGACATCCGCAAGTACGGCGACGGGAAGGTCAAGGCGAACCTCGACATCGAGCTCGTCGTCGACATGATGAAGACGGCGCGGAACCTGGACATCGCGATCGTGATCTCGGGGGACGGGGACTTCGCCCCGGCCATCCGTGCGGTCCAGGAGATGGGCGTGCGCGTCGAAGTCATCAGCTTCCGCGGCAACACCAGCTCCGACCTGATCGAGGTCGCCGACCAGTTCACCGACATCACCCAGCTCGCCCGGGTGGAGAAGGGCTCGCGGTCCGGCCGACGGGTGGCCGGCGACGATGCCGACCTCTCGATGACCGAGGTGCCGGACAAGCAGACCGAGGGCACGGGCGCCGGCCGCGGTCGAGGACGTGGACGCGGACGTGGCAGGGATGCGGCAGAGGCACCGGCCCCGGCACGCTCCCGCGGTCGTGGCCGTTCCGCGGCCGCCGCTGCGACCAATGGCAGCGGGGACGCCGGTGCCGGCAACCTCGTGGCCCTGCCCGGCGAGCGCCTCTCGAAGGCGGCGGGCGGG
>DATBMM010000253.1:0-4540 GCA_036554825.1 Candidatus Limnocylindrales bacterium | reverse complement strand
CGACACCGATCCGCCGGAGCAATCGAAGCGACGGGTCCCCCTGCTGGGGCACCGGCGCCGGCCGCCGGCGCGTGCCGCTGCCATCGAGCCTGGCGGCGATGCCGGCCGCGTCGACCGGGCCGGCGCTGGCGACCCGTGGCTGCTCCCCGGCCGCGGTGATGAGCGCGGCCGGCGCCCGCTCGCACAGCCCGAGACACGGCGAGCGCAGCCAGCCCGAGCGGCCGTCGGCGTCGGCGACGCCCTCAGGGCCGACCGTCCGGGTGAGGTCGTCGCAGATCGACTCCGCCCCGGCCAGCCGGCACGCGATGTCGTCGCACACATGGGCCATGACCGGCGGCCGCGCCGTCGTCGCGAACAGCGCGTAGAACGTCGCCACCCCGTAGGCCTCGGCCGGCGGGACGGCCAGGCGCCGCGAGATGTAGTTCAGGGCTGGCTGGCTGATCCAGCCGATCCGGTCCTGGACGGCATGGAGCGCCGGCAGTAGCTCGGATCGCCTGGCACGGATCGCGTGACCGCCACGTGCGACGCGCCCGTCGACCCCGGATCGCCGCAGACCGCCGACCCAGCCGGACTCGGGCGGGCCGAGGACAGCATCGACCGCCGCTCGCTCGGCCGGGGAGGCGAGGGGACCGATGACGTGGAGGTCCATCGGCCCGAGTGTAGCGAGGCGGCCCGGACCTGCGCGAAGCGGCCCGGCGCGTCGGTCAGCCGCGCTGACCCGGCTCGATCCCGTGCTGGCGGCGGAGCGCGGCGATCTCGTCGGCGCTGGCGCCGGCTGCCGTCAGCCGCTCCAGCTCCTCGGGGAGGCCGTCGAGACGGGCCGGCCAGACGGCGAGCCACGCCGCCGGGCCGTCGCCGACGATCCGGATCCCGTGATCGGTGTCGGGTGGGACGAGTGCGAAGGCGCCAGGTGCCAACCGCGTCGTGCTCGACGCCCCGAGGAACTCGACCTCTCCCTCCAAGAGGTAGAAGGCCTCCGCTTCCCCGCGGTGTCGATGCGTCCGTCCCCCTTCGCCTGGCACACCCCGCACGACCACGACACCCCAGCGCCCATCCCCGTCGGCGGCGGTCGACTTCCGCACGACGTCCATCGATGGGAACGTGTCCCCGTCACCCGGCTCCAGGACGAGCAGGCCGTCCGGAGTGTGCGCCATCGCCTCAGACGTGCAGGACGCGAACGTCCAGTGGCTCGGCTCGGCCGCGGAGCGACAGCGTGCGGGCCTCGAGCGTCGCGTCCAGGCCGGCGGCGTCGGCCGCCGCCGAGCTCACGAGGATCTCGCCGACACTCGCCGCCGATGCCAGGCGCGCGGTGACGTTGACGCTGTCACCGAGCGCGGTGAAGTCGGTCACCGTGTCGCCGATCGAGCCGACATACGCCACGCCGGTGTGGACGCCGGCCCCGAGCGGGATCCAGGGACCCGTATCGCTCCCGTGGCCGGTCGCACGCAGCAGCTCTCGGGCGGCGTCGACCGCGTCGCGCGCGTGGTCCGTGCCGTTGAGCACGGGGAGGAAGAGCGCGACGACCTCGTCCCCGACGAACTTGTCGACGACCGCATCACGGTCCACCAGCACGTTGGTCGCCTCGCGATAGAAGCGGTCGAGCAGCTTCTGGAACGCCAGGGGTCCCATGGTCTCGGCCAGACCGGTCGACCCGCGAACGTCCGTGAACAGCATGCTGAGCTCGATCTCCGCCCCGCCGCGCGCCTTTTCGATCTGTTTGAAGCACAGCCCGCAGATCGTCGGATTCTTCTCCCAAGGCCCACGGTCGAGCATCCGCATGAACGGCGCGCCCGGGCCCTTGAACGGCGCCGCGCAGAGCTTGCAGCGCGGCGCGCTCGGGATCATCCGCAGCCAGTTGCGCCCGAGCGCGAACCCGGAGTCGGGATCGTTGAGGATCTTCTCCCACATCGGATCGGACACGAAGCTGGTCGGCTCCTCGCTCGGCTCGTGCTCGTGCTCGTGCGCGATGTCGGTGGTGTCGGTGGCCCGGTCGCTCATCTGGTCAGGCCGGGATCGCCTCCCCGAGCTTCTCGATGCGGATCGCCGTCGCCTTGAACTCGGCCGTGCCGGACTTCGGATCCGTCGCGTCGATCGTCAGCAGGTTCGTCGCGACGTCGTCCTGGAAGTGAAGCGTCATGAACGTCAACCCGGGTCGAAGCGACGGGTCGATGCGGATCGGCGCTTCGACCTGGCCGCGGCGCGAGATCACGCACACACGCTCGCCGTCGACCAGGCCGTACGCCTCCGCGTCCTCGGGCGAGATGTCGAGCGACTCCCCACGGCGCAACGGCGAGGTGTAGCCGGCCGACTGCACGCCCGTGTTGTACGAGTCGAGACGTCGGCCTGTGGTGAGCCGGATCGGGTACTCGTCGGTCAGCTTGTCGACGGGCGGGTCGTGGTCGACCGGGACGAACGGCGCCCGGTTGCCGGGCACCGGGTCCTCCCAGAGCCGGCTGTGCAGGAACAGCTCGCCGGGATGGGTCTCGTCGTAGCACGGCCACTGGATCCCGCCGAGCTCCTCGAGTCGCCGGTAGCTCATCCCGGCATGGACCGGCGACAGCGAGCGGACCTCGTCCCAGACGCGTTCCGCCGAGGGCTCGCCCCAGTCGTGACCCATCCGACGGGCGAGCTCGAAGACGATCGCGATGTCGTCGCGCGCTCCCGGTGGCGGATCGACCGCCTTGCGCACCCGCTGGACACGGCGTTCCGAGTTGGTCACCGTGCCCTCGCCCTCCGCCCACGCCGCGGTCGCCGGCAGGACGACGTCGGCCAGGTCGCCGGTCTTGGTCAGGAACAGGTCCTGGACCACGAGGAGCTCGAGCCCCTCGAGCAAACGGATGGCCCGTCGCTGGTCGGCCTCCGACTGCACGGGGTTCTCACCGATGCAGTACACGGCCGTGAGGTCGCCACGCTCCATCGCGTCGAACATCCCGGACAGGTGCCAGCCGCGCCGCGGCGGGACAGTCACGCCCCAGGCGGTATCGAACTTCGCCCGCAAGGCGTCGTTCTCGACGTGCTGGAAGCCGGGCAGCCGATCGGGCAGGGCGCCCATGTCGCCGCCGCCCTGGACGTTGTTCTGGCCGCGGAGGGGGTTGACCCCGCTCCCGTAGCGGCCGACGTGCCCGGTCAGCAACGCGAGATCGATGAGGGCGAGGACGTTGTCGACCGCGTTGTGGTGCTCGGTGATGCCGAGGGTCCAGCAGATCATCGCCCGCGGTGCGGTCGCGAACGCGTGGGCGAGCTCGCGGATGGCGTCGGCCGGCACCCCGGTCTCGCGCTCGGCGTAGTCGAGCGTGTACGACTCGACCTTGGCCCTGTAGGCGTCGAAGTCGGCGGTCGCACGGTCGATGAACGCGCGGTTCTCGAGCCCCGCGGCGATGATCTCGCGGCCGACCGCGTTGGCCAGCGCGATGTCGCTGCCGACATCGAGCCCGAGCCACGTATCCGCCCACTCGGCACTCGACGTCCGGCGCGGATCGACGGCGATCAGCCGCGCGCCGCGGTTGACCGCCTTGAGCACGTGGTGGAAGAAGATCGGATGCGTCTCTCGGGCATTGCTGCCCCAGAGGACGATCAGATCGGTGTCCTCGACCTCACGATATGAACTTGTGCCGCCACCGGCACCGAACACGGTCGCCAGACCGGCGACGCTCGGGGCGTGTCAGGTCCGGTTGCAGCTGTCGATGTTGTTGCTGCCCAGGACGACCCGGCTGAACTTCTGCGCAGCGAAATTGACCTCGTTGGTCGCCTTGCTGCAGCTGAAGGTGCCGAACGTCGTCGGGCCGTGGGCCGCCTTGGCGGCCTCGAAGCCGGTGACGACGCGATCGAGCGCTTCATCCCAGGTCGCCGGGCGAAGCGCGCTCCCCTTGGTGTCGCGGACCAGGGGCTGGGTCAGCCGAACGTAGGGTCTCCCCATCCGGGTGCTCTCCTGCGGGTGACGACCGCCCGAGTGTACCCCTTGACGCGGCCGCGCCCGGCCTCCACCCTCCCATCGTCCGCTCGAGGGGGAGCATGACCACCGACGCCGTCACCGCCGATCTGTCCGATCAGCCGCCGCCGCTGTACTGCTATCGCCATCCCGATCGCGAGACCTGGGTCCGATGCGGTCGGTGCGACCAGCCGATCTGCACGAAGTGCTCGATGCAGGGTCCTGTCGGGCTGCGCTGCAAGACCTGCGGGACGCCGTCACGTGACGCATTGGCCTCGCTTCGCCCGAGCCAAGTCGCCATCGGGTTGGCCATCGCGGGCGGGCTGGGAGCAGCCGTCGGCTACTTCAGCAGCCAGTTCGGCTTCTTCATGATCATCATCGGCTTCTTCGCCGGGACGTTCGTGGCCGAGGGCATGGATCGGACGATCGGGATCAAGCGCGGTCCGCGCATCCTGGCCCTCGCGGTCGCCGGCATCCTCATCGGCGGGGTCATCGGCGGTGGCTTCGGTCTGTACGGATCATGGCGGGACTTCCAGGCCTTCATCGAGAGCGCCGAGGGAGCCGGGTTGCCCGACTACCCGCTGGACGCATTCCTGCTGACCAACGCCCCGA
>DATBMM010000233.1:0-4726 GCA_036554825.1 Candidatus Limnocylindrales bacterium | reverse complement strand
GTGGCTGTGATCCACGTCTGGGACGACGTCACGGCGGTGGTGGGCCTCATCCGCTGCCTCGCTGAACGCCTCGAGACCGAGGCGTCGGCCGATCCATCCGGGATCGCCGTCGGCGGCCTCGTGATCATCCCGTCCACCTTCGCTAACAGGCGCCGCATCAGTGAGGTGCGATCGGAGCTCCGAGACGCGTTTCCCGCCTTCGGGGCCGACTGGTATGCCGCACTGGTCAATCCGAACCGTCCCATGCCTCGCCGGAACGGCATCCTGTGGGCGACTGCGGACGGCGATCGACTGCGACCAGCGCCCTTCCTACCCGGGTGGACATGGTCATCAGCGGCGGATCGCGCGCGCTTCGGGCGCCCACCGACGCAGGGGCATTCGATGACCGGACGCATGGAGCGCGGCTGAACCCCGGTCGAATCCGGCAAGATTGGGCGTGTGATGGATGTCCGGCCGGCGTGGGATGTCCGGCCGGCGGGAGACGTGCGGCCGGGGCGGTCGCTTGGCCTGTTGTCGGCTGCGCACGCCGTCAACCACTCGTTCGCGGTCCTGCTGCCGCTGATCTTCCTGGCGATCATCGATGAGTTCGGCGCGAGCGTGCAGGACGTCGCGTTCCTGGCCGCGGCCGGCTCATTGCTGTCGGGACTGATCCAGCTCAGCTACGTGGAGCTGACGCGCCACGTGCCGCGCAAGCGACTGCTCGGCGTTGGCGGCCTGCTCTTCGGTGGTGGGTTCGCGGCCATGTCGCTGGCCAGCAACTTCCTGACGTTCGCGGTGCCGACCATCGCGGCCCGGATCGGCGGGTCGCCGCAGCACCCGGTCGGCAACGGACTGCTGGCCGAGCAGTACCCGCCGGAGCGGCGCGGGTTCGCGATCAGTGCCCACATCGCCGGCGGCAACCTCGGGACCGTCCTCGTCGCGGTCGTCGGCGCGCCCATGCTCGCGCTGATCGGCTGGCGGGGCGCCTCGATCCTCTTCGGGGTGGCCGCGATGGTCATCGCCGTCGCGATCCTGGCGCTCGTCCGCGAACACGGCACGGATCGGGCAGCTGCCCGGGCCGGCGGCAGCAGCCTCGACGGCCTCAAACGGGTCGTCGCCGACCGCGACCTGCGCTGGGTGTTCCTGACGTCGGTGCTCGGCGGCGGGGGCCGCGGCCTCGGCGTCGTGAACCTGTTCGCGCTCATCTACCTGACGCGCGTGATCGGGCTCGACGAGGGGACGTCGGGGCTGATGTACGGCGCCCTGATCGTGTTCAGCGTGCCGATCCCGCTGCTCGCCGGCTGGCTGTCCGATCGCCTCGGTCGCAAGCCACTGATCATCGCCGCGTATCTCGGCGGCGCGATCGGGTTCGGGCTGTTCATCTTCGCCGGATCGTCGTTGCTGTGGCTGTGGGTCGGCATCGTGGTGATGGGGCTGTTCTCGTTCGCCGAGTCGCCGCAGCTCCAGGCGCTCCTCGCGGACATGTCGCCGCCGGAAAGCCGTGACGCCTCGTATGCCCTGTACTTCACGCTGGCGTTCGGCGTGGGGTCGCTGTGGACCGCGATCTACGGGACGGTGATCGAGCAGCTCGGCGAGCCGACGGGCGTGCCGGTCGTGTTCGGGATCATGGCCGTCTCGTTCCTGGCGGCGGCCGTCGCCACGCTGCCGATCCGCACCGAGCGAGCCCAGCGCGCACGCCACGACGACTGGACGGAGGGGCTCGAGGCCTGAGGCATACTCCGCGGCGTGGAGGCCAGGATCCTGCTCGTCGAGGACGACCCGTCGATCCGCGAGGTGACCGCGATCGGGTTGCGCAACGCGGGGTTCACCGTCGAGACCGCGGACGATGGCCGGGCCGGCCTCGACCGGTTCGCCGCCGCCGCCCCGCCGTTCGACCTCGTGCTGCTCGACGTCATGCTGCCGCGGTTGGACGGTCTCGAGGTCGCCCGCGAGATCCGGCGCACCTCCACCGTCCCGATCGTGATGCTCACGGCGCGGGCCGACACGATCGACGTCGTGGTCGGGCTCGAGGCGGGTGCCGACGACTACGTGCGCAAGCCGTTCGAGATCCCCGAGCTGGTCGCCCGCGTGCGAGCCGCCCTCCGCCGGGGAGCTGGCACGCGGCGCGATGACGGCGTCGACGCCGCTGGCGCCGGCACGCCGCTGCGCCTCGGCCCGCTCGTCATCGACATCGCCGGCCGGAGCGTGTCCCGCGACGGCACCCACGAGGAGATCCCGCTCACGCGCACCGAGTTCGACCTGCTGGTCGACCTGGCGCAGCACCCCGGCCAGGTGCTGGCCCGGGACACCCTCCTCGACCGGATCTGGGGCTACGACTACCTCGGCGACTCGCGCCTCGTCGACGTCGCGGTCGGCCGGTTGCGTGCCAAGGTCGAGCTCGATCCCAGCGACCCGCAGCTCATCCTCACGGTCCGCGGGGCGGGCTACAAGGCCGCGCGGTAGGGGGCGGGATGCGCTGGGCGCCGGCCGAGATGCGCTGGCCCGACCTCGGCATCGGCCGGCCGAGCCTTCGTGTCCGGTGGCCGCGCGGCGTCCGCGCCCGCCTGGCCGGGGCGCTCGTCCTGCTCGTGGCGGCGACCTCGGTCGTGCTCGGCGTCGGCGCGTCGGTGTTCGTCGACGCCCGCCTGCACGAGCAGGCCCTCCAGGACGCCGCCGCACAGGCGCGGTTCGACCTCACGGTCACCGTGCCGGGTCGCCAGCTGCCGGCCGAACCCTCGATCGACGATGTCGCCCGCAGCGGGCTGACCGACACGTTCCGACGACGTGACGTCGAATCGGTCATCGACCTGGGCGCCGGAGAGACCGTCCTCTCGAATGACAGGCTGCGCGACCTCCTCGAGCGCCTGCCCGCCGACGTGCCGGCCCGCGTCGGCCGCGGCGAACTGGCCTATACCTGGCTGGACGTCGGCGGGACGCCGTCGCTCGTGGTCGGCGGCCTGGCGCCCGGCGGTGACCTGGCGGTCTATTTCGTGCGCGACGTGTCGGGGATCCAGGCGGCCCTGGACCAGCTGCGTGGCGCGCTGCTCGTCGGCGCCGCCGTCCTCATCCTCCTCGCGCTGCTCGCGGCACGGATCGTCGCCCGCGGCATCCTGCTGCCGATCGAGGAGGCCGGCCACACCGCCGAGCGCATCGAACGGGGCGACCTGCTGGCCCGGGTGCCGGTCACCTCCCGCGATGAGTTCGGCGTCTGGGCCGACCGGTTCAACCGGATGACCGACACCCTCGCCGAGTCGATCCGCCGGCTCGAGGTCGCCCAGCACCAGAACCGGCGGTTCGTGGCCGACGTGTCGCACGAGCTGCGGACACCGGTCACGGCGCTCGTCGCCGAGGCGTCGATCGTCCGCGAGCACCTCGACGAGCTGCCACCCGAGAGCCGCCGTGCAGCGGAGCTCCTGGTGAACGACGTGGGCCGGCTGCGGAACCTCGTCGAGGAGCTGATGGAGCTCTCGCGCTTCGACGCCGACGCCGAGGAGGTGTCGCTCGAGAAGGTCGACCTCGGCCGGCTCATCGAGAGCGTCCGCGCCGCGCGCTCGCCGAAGGCGAGGTTCGAGGCGCCGTCGAAGCGCGTCATGGTCGAGGCCGACCCCCGCCGGCTCGAGCGGATCCTCGGCAACTTCCTCGACAACGCTCGGGAGCACGCCGCTGACGCTGAGGTCGAGATCGAACTCGACGCCAGGCGGTCGGACGAGATCGTGATCGCCGTGTCCGACCGTGGTCCGGGCGTGCCCGACGATCGGCTCGAGATGATCTTCGACCGCTTCACCAAGGTCGACCCGTCGCGGTCGGGCGGCAGCTCCGGGCTTGGTCTGGCGATCGCCGCGGAGCACGCTGCGCTGATGGGCGGCTATCTGCAGGCGATGAACCGCGATGGCGGCGGTCTGCGGCTCGAACTGATCCTGCCGAAGGACGTTGCCAGATCGTTACATCCGGGCGATGCGTCTGCCACATAGGCGAGCGACGCTTATCTCCTGATCACCGTATCAGGAGTCCTGTCACCATGATCACGCTTCGACACCGGACGCTCGCCTCCGTCCTCGGCGGGCTCCTGCTCATCGTCACCGCCTGTACCTCATCGGGTGGCCTCGGCCCCGTGCCGACCGTCCCACCGACCGTCGCGCCGTCGATCGATCCAGGGCCGTCGGACGAACCCCCGTCGATCCCGCCGTCCCCGTCGGCCTCGCCGTCGGGGTCGCCGTCGAGCCCGCCATCGGCATCGCCGAGCGGTGTTCCATCCCCGTCGGTCCCCGCCGAGACGATGGTCGTCCGGGCCTACTACGTCCTCGATGGCGCGGCTGGCGTCGAGGGGCTCGTGCCGACCCTCCGGGTCGTGCCGAAGTCCGCCGGTGTCGCGCGCGCGGCGATGACCGCCCTGCTCGACGCGTCCGAGCCGATCGCCGACTACTCGCAGCTGTCCACCGCGATCCCGGCCGGCACGGCGCTGCGTGGCATCACCATCAAGGACGGCGTCGCCACGGTCGACCTGTCGAGCGGCTTCGAATCGGGTGGCGGCAGCGCGTCCGGGCAGTACCGGCTGGGGCAGGTCGTCTACACGCTGACCCAGTTCTCCAGCGTGCGTGCGGTCCTCTTCCAGGTCGAGGGCCGGACGGTCACGACGTTCGGGTCGGAGGGCATCGTGCTCGACGGCCCACAGACCCGCCGGGACTTCGAGTCGCTGCTGCCGTCGATCTTCGTCGACCGGCCGGCGTTCGGGGCGGCGGCCGGCAAC
>DATBMM010000205.1:0-12666 GCA_036554825.1 Candidatus Limnocylindrales bacterium | reverse complement strand
CGGGTGCGACGAGGCCATCGCGCAGCAGACCCGCGATCATCGCCTCGGCCATCACCCCCGAACCGACCGTCGCGATCGTGGCATTCGAGAGGGGCGACACGGCGGGAGTATAGCCACGCACCCCGGGCGCGCCGTGCTCGGCGCTCATCCCGCGCGCTCCGCTTCGCGCGCTCCGCTTCGCGCGCTCGGCTCCCCGCGCTCGCCGCGCTCCCGGTGTCACCACGGCTGACAATGTCAGCCCGGCTGACAGGTTTCCCACAGCCGTGCGCGGCCGATCGCCCAGCCGACGGTTTTGTGCATCCTGGGCGATCGGCCCGTGCTCATTCGTCGCGAACGCGTCCCCGTGGCTGACATGTCACTGGTGGTGACATCAGCCTGAGCCAGCCGCATCCCATCTAATCGGTCCTGCTGGGTCGCAAGGCCAGTGACGTACAGGGAACCGAATGCTGCACGTGGTCCCATGGTGGGATAGACGCGACACCGGCCGTCCTCCACAGTCGCGCGCATGACGACCGAGTCGGATACGAGTGCGTCGCCGCAGAGACGCGGAGTGTCCAACTCACCATGGACGTTCGTAGTGATCGTCGCGGCGGCCTTCTGGCTACTGCTCGGGCTTATGAGCCCGTTCCTTTCATTCTTCGTCTTCGGGCGTGACGAGAACTTGGCGCGGATGTTGATCTTCGCGGGTGGCGCCACGGTGGTCCTGTTCATGCTTGCCGCCGCGGACGCGTCGGATCCCTCGCTATCCGAGCTCGTCCGCTTGCCCGTGACCTGGCTGTCGCTGGGTGTCGTCGTCGTGATCTTCGCCTGGCCGATCATCGGCATCGACTCGCTCCGGCCGCTCCGCGCCCTGCCGGAAGCGGCGATCACCTTTCCGGGGTCGACGCTGGTCCACGCCGGGGGAGACGAGGGTCTCGGCGTGGGCGATGGTGACGACCAAGCGACGCTGACGTGGATCTACCACACGGCCGCGTCGTACGACGACGTGCTTACCTTCTATGACCGGGAGCTGACGTCCCGCGGCTGGACCAGCACCGGCCCGGGACTGTACATGCTGTCCTCGGGCGCCAGCTGTATCTACGGTTGGCGCCGCGATGACGGGTACGGCCTGACAGTGTGGATCCCGGTCGCGGAGGTCGCGCACGAGGACATCGCCACTCCGGCCGACCGCAGTGGCGGTGGCGACTACCGTGTCATCCTCGGGGATAAGCCGAAGCGGCCCTCGGAAGCGGGACCAGTGGTTAGGGCGCACGGACGTCCGAACCCGTGCTGGCGTTGACCGGGCGTCGCACATCGCCTCGATCCACCGCTCGATTGGGACGAGTTCGACTGCGAGGCTTTCGATCGCATGGGTGCCGAACACGTGACTGAGGCGCGAGTCGACTGTTTGGGACGATTCCCGCGCGGATGTCGCGATGAGACATGAACCTGGCTCTTTCGAGGTGCCGTCGCGTGGTGACGTCTCTACCGTACGGCCGTGACTTCCCTCCGGACTGATTCCACGAACGCCTGGGTTCGCGGCCTGTACGCCGGCATCGTCGCCGTCGTCGTCCTGATAACCCTTCTTGCGCTTGTGGGCGTCGACCTGCTAGTTCAGGCCGTCGTCGTCGGCATCTACGTGGTCGTCTTCGCGATCCTCTGGGACGAGAAACGGAGTTGGTGGGGGACTGGGCCGACCGAATTCTTGTCTGGTCCCGGCCGACGCCGTCAGGTGATCCGCAACAGCCTCATTGTCGCCTTGGCTGCGATCAGCCTTGGCATGCTGGTCGGATTCACGTTGGCGTACACGGGCATCGTCGGCGGCTGACTCGCGCCATGCGACCGGGGCATTCGGGAACAGGATTTCCACCCCGCGACGTTGTCCTCCGGACAACACCGACGTCATGCCGCGCCTGGGCACGTCAGCGTCGGACCGCGGTCCCGAGGAGGAAGAACCGGCCGGTCGTCGAGACGTCGAGTCCCTCGAAACCGGCCGTTGCGAGCGCCTGCCGAAGCTCGTCCGGCTCGTAGAAGACCTTGACGATCGTGAACTCGCGTCCATCGGCAAGCTTGCGGATGGCGCGATCGTCTCCGGGCGCGGGATGATCGACGGCTCGTGACGCAGGATCGTCGAGCGAGTCGATGAACGCGAGCCGGCCTCCTGGTTTCAGCCAGCGGCGGCACAGTGCGAGGAACTCGGCGAGCCGGTCGCGCGGGACATGGCTCAGCCAGAACCCCATGAACAAGCCGTCGACCGGCCGATCCGGCTCCGACCACGCGTCACGGATGTGGAGATGCGCACGCAGGCCGTGCGCCACGAGCCGCTCACGAGCACGCTCCAGCGTCGCGGGAGACGTGTCGTAGAGCGACAGCTCCCCGCGAGAGGCGAGCAGCGGCGACCACCACCCCGTGCCCGCCGCCAGTTCCACGATCTCGCCCTGCCACTCGAGCCCGTCGAGCCAGCGTCCCGCGGCGTCCAGCTCGGCGTTCCACACGGCGTCGTCGATCGCGCCCCGCGCGTATCGGCCGCGGCGCAGATACCAGTCGTCGTATTCGGAGGCGCGCGCCTCGTAGTAGTCGACCATGTCGCCGCCGAGGTCGCGCTCCTCGATCGCAACGGGCGCTGCCGGACCGGCCGCCTCGGCCGAGACGGTCGACACGGGCACTCCTTCACGCGCGGCCGCGCTCCGCTCGCGCAGCGCCTGGTGCAGACGGAACCGCAGGAAGCCGTTGTCGCCGGCCTTCCCGATGCAGTCGGGGCAGAGTTGCGCCCAGCCCTCCAGATCGTCGGGGGACCGCGTCGCGTGGGTCGTCCCGCACCAGAGGCAGGAGAACGACGCCAGGAACGGCAACTCAGGCCACCTCGACCTGGACCCACCCGCCGGCGGGCGCCACGTCGCCGAAGGCGTCCGGGTCCATGATCCCGGCCAGGATCTCGACCCCGTCGATCACCCGCGGGCCGGGTCGCGAGAAGTAGGCGGACCCGTCGAGCGCGTACACGGCGCCCGCTCGGGCGGCCGACAGCTCCCCGAGCCATGGCGGCGCCGCCGTCCGCGACCACTCGTCGACGGTCTCGGCCAGGTGGAAGCCGCAGGGCATGAGGAGGAGCATGTCGGGGTCGACGTCACGGACCTCCTGCCAGGTCACCGGGTGCGCCTTCTCCCCATCGGAACCGAGGAGGTCCCAGCCGCCAGCCCGGCGGACCTGCTCCGGGACCCAGTGGCCGACCGCGAACGGCGGGTCGAGCCACTCGAGACCGACGACCCGCACGGGCGGCCGACCGGCATCGCGCCGACGACTCACGCGCTGTTCGACGGCGCCCAGTCGCTCGCGAAGCGACTCGACCAGGTCGATCGCGGCGTCCTCGACCTCGGCCATCGCGCCGACGGTGGTGATCGTGTGGAAGATGCCCTCGATCGAGGTCGGCTCCAGCGAGACGACCGTGATGTCGGCGTCGATCCGGCGGGCGACCTCGTTCACCTCCCGATAGCTCACGGCACAGACGTGGCAGAGCTCCTGCGTGAGGATGAGGTCAGGTGCCGACGCGGCGAGCGCCTCCTCGTCGAGCTGGTAGAGCGACGACCCGCCGTGCATCGACGCAGTGACCCGGTCATGGATGTCGCGCGACGTGACGTCGGCGAGGTCGTGGACGCTGCGCGTGACCACCGGCTTGCCGACGACGGCCGGCGGCCAGTCGCACTCGTGGGTGACGGCGACGAGCTCGTCCTGCAGCCCGATGGCGCAGACGATCTCGGTGGCCGACGGGAGGAGGGACGCGATGCGCATGGGATCAGCCGGCCGCGCCGGCCGCCATCAGCCCGAGGGCTTCAGCTCGTCGACGGACGCGCGGGCTGCCGCCTTGTCCGTGTACCAGGTCGCGTCGATCACCGTGTAGTTCGCCCACTCGGGTGGCAACGACTCCTCGGGAAAGATCGCGTTCACCGGGCACTCGGGTTCGCAGGCGCCGCAGTCGATGCACTCGTTCGGGTCGATGTACAGCTTGCGGTCGACGCCCTCCTCGTAGTGGATGCAGTCGACCGGACAGACCGACACGCACGAGATGTCGAGCACGTCGATGCACGGCTCGGCGATCACGTAGGTCATCCGGTCCTCCTCGAGGCTGGCTTGCGTCGATCGATGGCCCCACGGCCACGCGTGCGAGAGCGTACCACCGAGCGTGGCCGGCTTCCGCGCGGCCGAGTCCCAGCCAGCGTGCCGCCGGCCGAGTCGACCTTGACACGCCATCGGCCGCGTCGCATCGTTCGCGCACCCGTCACCCCGGACACCCGTCACCCCGGGCTGAACGCGCGCAAGCCAGTGAGGGCCCTTGGCCACCCCGATCGACATCCGTGACACGGTCGCGAATGTGGGCGCGGGTCAGGCCACGTCCGCGTCGCCGCCACAGACACCGGCCATCCGCCTGGAGGGGGTCGAGAAGCGCTACGGGGATGTCGTGGCGGTCGACGGCATCGACCTCGACGTGCGTGACGGCGAGTTCTTCTCGATGCTCGGCCCGTCCGGCTCGGGCAAGACGACGACGCTCCGGATGATCGCCGGTTTCGAGCAGCCGACGGCCGGCCGGATCCTGCTCCACGGGCAGGACGTCACGGCGATCCCGCCGTTCGACCGTGACGTGAACACGGTCTTCCAGGATTACGCGCTCTTCCCGCACCTGTCGGTCGGCGACAACGTGGCGTACGGCCTGATGGTCCGCAAGGTGCCGGGCGCCGAGCGTGCGACACGGGTGACCGATGCGCTGCGCATGGTCCGGCTCGAGGGCTACGAACGGCGCAAGCCCAACCAGCTCTCCGGCGGCCAGCGCCAGCGGGTCGCCCTCGCCCGTGCCCTCATCAACCGGCCACGGGTCTTGCTGCTCGACGAGCCGCTCGGGGCGCTCGATCTCAAGCTCCGCGAGGAGATGCAGATCGAGCTCAAGGCGATCCAGCAGCAGGTCGGCATCACGTTCATCTACGTCACGCACGACCAGGAGGAGGCGCTCACCATGAGCGATCGACTGGCCGTGTTCAACGCGGGCCGGATCGAGCAGCTCGGGACGCCGGCCGAGGTCTACGAACGACCCGCCACGCGGTTCGTGGCTGGCTTCGTCGGGACGTCGAACCTTCTGACCGGTGACGCGGCGCGCACGATCCTGGGGAGACCCGGGACGTTCACGATCCGCCCGGAGAAGATCCGGCTGACGGCGGTGGACGCCGCTACCGGGCCGGACGAGTCATCGGCGACGGGCTCGATCCAGAGCGTCGTCTATCTCGGCCCCGATACCCGGTACATCGTCGAGCTCGATGCCGGCGCCCGTCTCGTCGTCACCGAGCAGAACCTGACGACCACCTCGACCGAGGTGCTCGAGCAGCAAGGCAAGGCTGTCCGCCTGGTCTGGAAGCGACAGCACGAGCTCCCCGTCGCTGACGGTAGTCAACCCCTGGAGGAGGAGGTACAGGCATGAGGAACCGGAGGATCCTGGCGTTGGCCGGTGTGGCGGCCCTCGCGCTCGCGGCGTGTTCCGGCGGAGGCGGGGGCGCACCCGCCCGAACACCGCAGGCATCGCTCGGTGCCGGCGAAGGCGAGCTCAAGCTGGTCATCTGGGCAGGCTACGCCGAGCGCGGCGCGGTCGATCCGAACTTCGACTGGGTCACCCCCTTCGAGACCGAGACCGGCTGCAAGGTCAGCACGACCGACATGACGGACTCGGCCAACGGCGTCTCGCTGCTGCAGTCCGGCGACTACGACGGCGGCTCGTTCTCGGGCAACGCGACGGTCCGGTTGATGGCGGCGGGCGACGTCGCGCCCGTCAACGTCGACCTGATCCCGAACTACAAGAACGTGTTCGATGGGCTCAAGAACAAGCCTCACAACTCACTGAACGGTCAGCCGTACGGCGTGCCGCATGGGCGCGGGCCGAACCTGCTGGCCTACAACACCGAAGTCATCACGACGCCGCCGACCAGCTGGGACCCGGTGTGGAGTGGCGAGTACGGCGGCAAGGTCAGCATCTACGACTCGGCCGACTACATCGCCGACGCGGCCCTCCACCTGATGGGCAAGCAGCCCGATCTCGGCATCAAGAACCCGTACCAGCTCAACGAGGCCCAGTTCAACGCGGCCATCGACCTGCTGGAGAAGCAGCGTGACGCGGGCGCCCTCTACTGGGCCACCTATGCCGATCAGGTCGCGTCCTACACCTCCGGCGACGTCGTCGTCGGGACCACGTGGCAGTTCCAGGTCAACCTGCTCAAGGCTGAGAACCAGCCCGTCGAGAGCGTCCTCCCGGACGAGGGCTCGACCGGCTGGTCCGACACCTGGATGATCGCGTCGAAGGCCAAGCACCCCAACTGCATGTACATGTGGATGAACCACATGGCCTCGCCCATGGCCAACGGCCAGGCCACGGTGTGGTTCGGCGAGGCACCGACGAGCCAGGCGGCGTGCGACTACGCCGAGGGCATCTCACCGGGGCACTGCGAGCTGACGCACGCGACCGATGAGGCCTACTACGAGAAGATCTGGTACTGGACCACTCCGCAGGCCGACTGCGCCGACACCGACGGCGCCACGGCCTGCAAGGACCAGGCGGCCTGGACGGCGGCCTGGACCGCACTCCGCGGCGCGTGAACCGCGTCCCACGACCACGGATATGACGGCCTCCCCGGTCCAGCCGGGGAGCGCCCCAGCGGCAACCGAGACGCCGGGCCCCGCCCGGCGTCTCGCCACGTGGCTGTACGCCCGTCGGGGCGTCCAGCTCGGCGCACTGCTGGCCGGGCCACTGGGCTGGCTGATCATCGCCTACCTCGGGGCCCTGCTGATCCTGCTGCTCAACGCGTTCTGGGCGACCGACGCGTTCACCGGCCGCGTGACGGCCTTCTCATGGACCCTCCGCGCCTTCGAGGAGCTGGCGACGACCGAGGTGTACCGGACGATCGCCGCGCGGACCATCGGTATGGCGGCGCTCGTCACGGTCACCGACGCGTTGCTGGCCTTTCCCATCGCGTACTACATGGCCCGCCTCGCCTCGCCGCGCGTCCGGGCGACGCTCGTCATCGCGGTACTCATGCCGCTCTGGGCGGCGTACCTCGTCAAGGTCTACGCGTGGCGCACGATCCTGCAGGGGAACGGGTTCCTCGAGTGGATCCTCACCCCGTTCGGCATCCCCGGCCCCGGCCTCGCCGAGATCGGCAACTCCTGGCTCGTGCTGAGCTACCTGTGGCTGCCCTACATGATCCTGCCGATCTACGCGGGTCTCGAGCGCATCCCCTCGTCGCTCCTCGAGGCCTCGGCCGACCTCGGTGGGCGACCGGGCATGACGTTCCGCCGGGTCATCCTGCCGCTCGTCTTCCCGGCCCTCGTCGCCGGATCGATCTTCACGTTCTCGCTGACGTTGGGTGACTACATCACCCCGGACCTGGTCTCGGACGCCAAGTTCATCGGCAACGTCATCTACGACAACTCGAGCCTCGGCAACCTGCCGCTGGCGGCCGCGTATTCGCTGCTGCCGATCGTGATCATGACCGTCTACCTGCTCGCTGCCCGGCGCCTCGGGGCGTTCGAATCGCTGTGAGGGCGGAGGGATGAGTGGCTCGCGCGTGACCCGTGTCGCCCTTCGCCTCATGACCGGCGGCGTCCTGGTCTTCCTGTACCTGCCGCTCGTGATCCTGGCGATCTATGCGTTCAACCCGAGCCGGATCCAGGCCTGGCCGCCGACCGGGGTGACCCTTCGCTGGTTCGGCGAGGCCATCGAAAACCCCGCCGTGCGTCAAGCGGTCATCAACACGTTCGTCGTCGCCTCGGCGGCGACCGCGATCGCCCTGGTCCTTGGCACGCTGGCCGCGATCGCCGTCCAGCGCTACGACTTCTTCGGCCGCCAGACGATCTCGTTCTTCCTGGTCCTGCCGATCGCGCTGCCCGGCGTGGTGACCGGGATCGCGCTGCGGACGTCCTTCGTCACGCTGGGCATCGACTTCGGCCTGCTGACCATCGTCATCGGTCACGCCACGTTCTGCGTGGTCATCGCCTACAACAACGTCGTCGCCCGCCTGCGACGGCTGCCTCGCTCGCCGGAGGAAGCGTCGGCCGACCTCGGCGCAGACGTGTTCACCACGTTCCGACGGGTGACGCTGCCCGGCATGGGCACGGCCCTGCTGTCCGGCGGACTCCTCGCCTTCGCGCTGAGCTTCGACGAGATCATCGTGACGAACTTCACGGCCGGCGCGGGGACGCAGACCGTGCCGATGTGGATCCTCGCCGCCATCCAGCGCCCGAACGAGCTGCCCGTCGTGAACGTGGTCGCGCTCGTGCTGATCCTGTTCTCCGTGGTCCCCGTCTACATCGCGACCCGTATCAGTTCGACGGTCGTCGAAGCCCGGACCTGACGCATCTCACCAGCGGCGAGCGATGCCGCCAACCAGGGCGAGGACGATGGGGAGCAGGGCGACGAGGGACTGGTGGATGCGCTGAGACATGGCGGCTCGACCTCCGCCGGGTCCCGGTACCGGCACCATCGACGGCCGACCCCATCGAGGAGTGCCCGGTCGTGACCGTGGCCACCAGTATCGCGACGGCCGCTTAGCTGCGACTTATCTGACGCGGCCCGTCGAGCTCGGCCGGCTCGCCGGTCCCCAGGAGTCACATCGACGGCGTGTAGTCCGGATCGAGGTACTTGGCGGGATCCTCCTTGAAGTCGAGATAGCAGCCCTTGCCGCAGAACCAGTACGTCGTGCCGTCATGCTCATACGAGAGGAGCGACGTCGTCGTGTCGACCTCCATCCCGCAGACGGGATCGGTCTCGATCGCCATCGAATGACCTCCGTTCCAAGGGTTTCCGGGTACTCCCAGGGAGTATATCGACCCTCGCACGACCACGCCGCCGAGCGTACAGTCCGGGGGTGAGCGACACCCAGCCGACCGACGCCCGCACCGTGCTCATCGCTGAGCGTTCGCGGCTCCTCGCAGAGCTCGGCGAGGCCATCGAGGCGCCCGGCCAGATGACCTACGGCTCACAGGCCGCCGCGGCCAGCCAGGTGTTCGAGCAACAGCGTGACCTGGCCCTGCGGGACCGGGCGAAGCAGCAGCTCGAGCTGGTCGATGCCGCGCTCGCGCGGCTCGAGAACGGCACCTTCGGCACATGCCTCCGGTGTGGCAAGGCGATCGCGCCGGCTCGGCTCGAGGCGCTCCCGTGGGCCGCCCACTGCATCGAGTGCCAGAGCGTCATCGACAAGGGTCGTCGGTGACGACGACCGCAGAGACGGACCTCGTCGGGATCGACGCCATCCGCGCGGCCGCCGATCGACTACAGGGGGTCATCGCGCGGACGCCGCTCGTGCCGTTCGACGCACCGCCCGAGCGCGTGTACGTCAAGGCCGAGAGCCTCCAGCCGATCGGGGCCTTCAAGATCCGTGGCGCCTACAACGCCATCGCGAGCCTGTCCGAGGCCGAGCGCGGACGGGGCGTGATCACCTACTCGTCCGGCAACCACGCGCAGGGCGTCGCCCGCGCCGCGCGTCTGCTCGGGTCGACCGCCGTCGTCGTGATGCCCGACGACGCGCCGGCGATCAAACGCGATCGAGTCGCCCGCGACGGGGCCGAGATCGTCGTCGTGGGACCGGCGTCCGACGAGCGCCAGGCACGTGCCGAGGCGATCGCCGAGGAGCGGGGTCTCGCGATCATCCCTCCGTTCGACGATGACCGGATCATCGCCGGGCAGGGCACGATCGGGCTCGAGATCCTCGACGAGCTGCCGACGACGGGCCTGATCCTGGTCCCGATCGGCGGCGGAGGGCTGGCCAGCGGGATCGCGACGGCCGTAAAGGCGATCCGACCGGAGGTGCGCGTCGTCGGCGTCGAGCCGGAGCTGGCCGCCGACGCGCGTGAGTCGCTGGAGCGCGGCGAGATCGTCCGCTGGTCGGCCCGCGACGTCGCGCGGACCATCGCCGACGGGACGCGGACCCAGGCGCTCGGACGGCGCACGTTCGCGCACCTGCGCGCACGCCTCGACGGCATCGTGACCGTGACCGAGCGCGAGATCGCGGCCGGGATCCGGCTCGCCGCCGAACGATCGCGCCTGGTCGTCGAGCCGTCAGGCGCATTGGCGATCGCGGCGCTGGCGTTCCGCGGCGGCGAGATCGGTCTGCCGACCGATCGTGACACGGTCGCCGTCGCGAGCGGCGGCAACGTCGACCCAGTCGCGTACCTCGGCTATCTCGAGGCGCCGCTGCCCGGCTGAGCGTCGGGCGCTCCATCCGTCGATGCCTCCCGGAGCCGGTCCGCCAGCCGGCGCTCCCGGACCCGGATCGCGGCGAGCTCCTCGGCGGCGCGGCGGTCGACTCGGGCGGAGTCGCGGCCCTCGGCGCGGGACCAGCCGACCAGCTGGAGGAAGGCTGCCGCGAGGAAGAGCAGGTCGCCGGCCACCCACATCAAGGCCGCAGCGATCTGCTGGTCCTCGAGCGGGCTCGGACCCCACGAGCGTTGGACGGTCGCATAGTGCGGGTACAGGACGACCTGCGCGTTGAGGATCACCACCGATAGCAGCGTGTTCTGCGTCATCTGCAGGACGATGAAGAGCGCGCGGACGGGATGCGACAGGCGCCACGGCGTCGGGTCGAGCCCGATGGCCGGCCACCAGAAGAGCAGCGCGGCGACCAGGAACAGCACATGCTCGGCATCGTGGATCAGCGGATCCTCGAGCGCGGCGTCGAACAGCGGCGAGAAGTGGCTCACCCACATCACGCCGGCGAACACGATCCAGGCCACGACCGGATGTGACAGCACCCGGGTGACGCGCGCGTGCAGCAACGGCAGGAGCCACCGGCGGCGCGTGGCCGGGGACGCGACGCGCAGCACCAGCGTCACCGGCGCGGACAGGACGATGAGCGGCGCGGCGACGAGCGTCAGCAGGACGTGCTGGACCATATGGACGGAGAACAGCGTGGTGTCGTAGCGGTCGATGCCGGATGTCAGCCCGAACGCGAGCGCCGCCATCCCCGCGATGAACGCGAGCGAGCGCCGACGCGGGACCGGCTTGGATGGGTGCGCCGCGGCGACCCGGCGGATGGCCCAGGCCCACCACGCCAGGGCGGCCACGATGGCGAGCGTCGGGAGTGGCTCGAACGTCCAGCCGGACAGCAGCCCGATCGCGGTCGGGGGCTCGGTCGGTGCCGGTCCGTGCGCCGACGCGGGTGCGGCGACGGTCGCGCTCGCAAGCAGCGACCCGACGACGACGAGACCGATCGACCGCCTGCGTCGAGGGCGCGGAGAGGAGGCGTCCGGACTGCCCGTGTCGTGCATCTGGAGCATCGTCCCACGCCGGGTCGACAGGCGCCGAAGCCCGCAGGCCCGGCCGCACGACGCGCCGATGCTCCGCGCTATCATTCTGGGGCGACGGTCCGACCCGGGCGGGTCCGGACGTGCCGTTCCCACCCGCACCGAGGCGCTACATGGCGAGTTCCCCCAGGACCGGCCGCTCATCCGCCGCGATCGGCGCGCTCCTGGTCGGCCTGGTCCTCGTCGCCCTGGTGGTCGTGGTCGCGGTCGTCCGAGGGATCGACCCGCTGACGGCCGGGCGAGGCGTCCTCGCGAGTTTCTTCCCGCCGCCCTCGATCACCGACCGCGGCGACAGGATCCGCGAGCTGTACGACCTGGTCTTCGCCATCGCGGTCGTGATCTTCTTCGTCGTCGAGGGACTGATCGTGTGGACGGTCCTGCGCTATCGACGCCGGCCGGGTGACGACGAGCTTCCCGCGCAGACCCACGGCAACGCCGTGGCCGAGGTGGTCTGGACGGTCGTCCCGACCATCATCGTCACGATCCTGTTCGTCGCCTCGTGGCTGACCCTGAACACGGTCGAGGCGACGTCGGCGCAGCCGCAGCTCAAGGTCCGGGCCGTCGCGGCCCAGTTCCTGTGGACGTTCGAGTACCTGCCGGACGACTACGATCCGGTCCGCAACAAGGATGCGAAACCGCTGCTGACGGTCACCACGCCGGAGGGCGAGGACGGTGGCTTGACGCTCCCGGTCGGCCGGACCATCCACCTCTACCTGCAGAGCCCCGACGTGATCCACGCCTTCTACGTGCCGCAGTTCCTGTTCAAGAAGGACGTCGTCCCCGGCCGTACGAACAGCTTCGAATTCACGATCAACGAGGACGACGTCGGCGGGACGTTCCACGGCCAATGCGCCGAGCTGTGTGGGGCCGGCCACAACGCGATGCATTTCGATGTGCACACGGTGACGGGTGCCGAGTTCGATACCTGGCTCGAGCAGAAGATCGCCGAGGCTGCGGCGTCGCCGTCACCACCGCCCCAGCCGTCGAACGGGTCGGCACCGCCGGGCGCAGCACCGTTGATGATCGCGGCCCAGAACATCGCCTTCGACAAGACGGAGCTCACTGCTCCGGCGGACACGCCGTTCCAGATCGAATTCGACAACCGCGACCCGTCGATCCCGCACAACGTGGCGATCCACGAAGGGTCGCCAACGGGTCCGGAGGTCTTCCGCGGCGAGATCTTCCCTGGTCCCGCCAAGAAGGTCTACGACGTGCCGCCGCTCCCGGCCGGCACCTATGGCTTCATCTGCACGGTCCATCCCACCATGGCCGGCACACTCACGGTCCAGTAGGAGTCCGACGTGGCGACAACCGCGCTCCACCCGGCCGCCCGAACCTATCGCAGCACGCTGTACGAGT
>DATBMM010000151.1:0-5666 GCA_036554825.1 Candidatus Limnocylindrales bacterium | reverse complement strand
GACGCGACCTGTGGCTGACACTGCGCCCGGTCCAGGGCGCCTACATGCTCGGCGAGGAGACGGTGCTCCTCAAGGCGCTCGAGGGGAAGCGCGGCCAGCCCGAGCAGCGCCCGCCGCACCCCGCCGTCTCCGGCCTGTTCGACCAGCCGACGGTCGTCAACAACGTCCAGACCCTGGCCGCCGTCCCGTGGATCCTGCGCGAGGGACCCGTGGCGTTCCGGACCACCGGCTCGACGCGTGCCCCGGGCACCGTGCTCGTCCAGGTCCGCGCGCCGAGCAAGGACGGCGTGGCCGAGGTCCCGCTCGGGACCCCGCTGCGCGACGTCGTCAAGCTGGCCGGGAAGCTGCCCGAGGGCCGCTCGCTCCAGGCTTTGCTCATCGGCGGGCCGTCGGGCGGCCTGCTGCCGCCGGACGCGCTCGACGTGGCGTACGACTTCGACACCCTGCGCGAGGCAGGGGCGCATCTCGGGTCCGGGTCGCTGGTCGTGGTCGACGACCGGACCGACCTCCTCGAGCTCATCGGCGTGCTGACCCGCTTCTGCTCCACCGAGGCGTGCGGCAAGTCGATCCCGTGCCGGATCGGCACCAAGCGGCTAGCCGAGATCGTCGGCCGCCACGAGGCCGGGCTGTCCCGGCCGGTCGATGGCCAGCTCGCAGCCGATCTCGCGGCGGACATCGTCGGCTCGGCGCTGTGCGACCACGAGCGGCTCGCGACCCTCCCGCTCACGAGCGGGATGCGATACTTCGGGTCCGCCTTCGCCCCCGCCAGCCGACCGACGCCGGTCGCGACCGAGGCCGCCCGATGATCCAGACCTGGAGAGTCCCAGGATGACCGACACGCTGGCCCGCCCGGAGGGCCGCGCCGCCGAGGTCGAGGCATCGACCCCGGCCACGACGCGCGCATCGCGCGCCGAACGCCTGCTCGAGACGCAGTCGCCACAGCGGCCGCAGTCGACCCCGCGCATCCGGATCGAGGTCGACGGCCGCGTCGTGGAGGGCTTCGAGGGCCAGACGATCCTGGAGGTCTGCCGCGACAACGGGATCGAGATCCCGACCCTCTGCTACGAGCCAAAGCTGCCGGGCTTCGGGGCCTGTCGGATGTGCGTCGTGGAGGTCGAGGGCGAGGACCACCCGCCGATCTCGTGCTCGCGTACGTGCGAGGACGGGATGCGGGTCGAGACCCAGACCGAGGAGGTGCGCCGGCTGCGGCGGACCAACCTCGAGCTGATCTTCTCGGACCACAACGCGTACTGCCTGCCGCCCTGCCAGAACAAGTGCCCGAGCCACATCGACATCCCGGGCTTCCTCAAGGCCAACGCCGAGGCGAACTGGCGCGAGAGCACGCGCATCTTCAAGCGGACGATCCCGTTCCCGTCGGTGCTCGGCCGGGTGTGCCCGGCACCGTGCGAGGAGCACTGCCGCCGCGACGAGGTGGACGAGGCGATCGCGATCCGCGACTCCCACCGCTACGCGGGCGACCAGGTCATCCGGTCGATGCTCGACGACGGCGTCGATCCGCCGGTCCCGTTCGAGCAGCAGGCGAAGTCGGGTCGACGGGCTGCCGTCATCGGCTCCGGCCCGGCCGGCATGGCCGCCGCGTACTACCTGCTCCTGGCCGGTCACGACGTCACGGTCTTCGAGCGGGACCCGGCGCCGGGCGGCATGCTGCGCTACGGCATCCCGCAATACCGGCTGCCCAAGATCGAGGTCCTCGAGGCCGAGTACGAGTCGGTCACGCGGCTCGGCGCGAAGATCGTCACCAATGCCGGTCTCGGGCGCGACTTCACGCTCGACGACCTGACCTACCAGGGCTACGACGCGGTCCTCGTCGCGATCGGCTGCTACGACACCAACGAGCTCGGCATCCCCAACGAGGACGCCGACGGTGTCATCGACGGTCTCGAATACCTGCGGACTGCGACGCTCGGCCTGCCGTACCCGGGACACGAGGGGAAACGGGTCGTCGTGATCGGCGGCGGGTTCACGTCGATGGACTGCTCGCGGACGTCGATCCGCCAGGGTGCCAGCGAGGTGACGCTCGTCTATCGGCGCGACATGAAGGACATGCCGGCGGCCGACGAGGTCCACGAGGCCATCGAGGAGGGCGTGACCGCCATCTTCCAGGCCGGCCCGACCAGGATCCTGGTCGACGAGAAGACGGGCACGGTCTCAGGCGTCGAGTTCGTCCGGATGCAGCTGGGCGAACCGGACGCGTCGGGGCGGCGCCGTCCGGAGCCGGCACCCGGCACGGAGTTCACGATCCCGTGCGACCGGGTCCTGCTGGCGATCGGCCAGGGTCCGGAGCTCGACTGGCTCGCGGCGCCCGGCAACGAAGGTGTCGAGGCGACCCGCAACCGTCGGCTCAAGGCCGACGCCGTCACGTTCTCGACCGGCCGGGCAGGCGTGTTCGGCACCGGCGACGTCCGCATCGGCGCCGCGACCGTCGTCGAGGCGATCGCCGAGGGGCGCCGGGCGGCATACGCGATGGATGCCTACCTCCAGGGCCTGGATCTGGACGCCATCCGGACCCGCCAGACGCTCGCGGAACCGCAGCCCGAGTTCCTGTCGATCGTGCCGTTCACCGGCGAGATCAAGGAGCCCCGATACCGACTCAAGCCACTGCCGGCCGAGGAACGCAACCGCAGCTACATCGAGTACGAGCTGCCCTACTCCCGCGAGGAGGCGATGGCGGAATCGACCCGCTGCCTCCAGTGCACGTGCGAGGCCATCGGGTTCTGCGACCTGCGGCGGCTGGGCATCGAGTACGGGACGACCCTCGCGACGCTGGAGCCGCAGCATCACCAGGGCGCAGGCTACCGGTCGATCACCGAGAACCGTTTCACGGGCGTCAACCACGACTACATCCGAGACGACTCGCACGCGTTCATCCTGCGCGAGCCGTCGCGCTGCATCGATTGCGGCCGCTGCGCCAACGTCTGCGCCGAGATCGTCGGTGCGGCGTGCTACGACTTCATGCGCATCGGCTTCGACACCCTCGTCACCACGCCGCTGGACATGAGCCTCAACGACACGCCGTGCGTGTCGTGCGGCCGCTGCGCCGAGACCTGCCCGACGGGCGCCCTCATGCCCAAGCCGCGCATCCTGGAGAAGTACGAGGTCGACGAGAGCCGCTGCATCCTGTGCGGCATCTGCGTCGACGCCTGCCCCTACGACGCGCTACGCGACGGCGCCGATTTCGAGCTCGCACACACCGGCCGGTCCGAGCCGACCATCGACCTGATGGCGCTGGCAGCGATCGATCGCGAGACCGAGGTCACGTACATCCGGCGCGAGCGCGACTGGGTGGAACGGGCCAGGCTCGAGGGTCGCGTCTACGACCCTGCCAGGCTCCTCCCGGTGCTGCCGCCGACGCTCGCCGGGCTGCCGCCCGGCCGCACGAACGGCGGCAACGGGCACGACGGGCACGGCGGCAACGGCCACGACGGGCACAGCGCGGTCGCCGCCCTCGGGCCCGGCCACCACGACTAGCCGTGCTCGCGAAGCTCCCCCAGATCATCTTCGCGCTCCTGGTCATGGGCGCGGTCCTCGGGGTCGCGGCGCTCCTGGTGGTGGTCCTTCAGCAGGACTGGGAGGATGCGCTCCTGTGGCTACTGGCCGCCGTGATGATCGGGAGCGGGCTACTGGTCGTGACGATGCGCGACATCATCCGCTGCGGCCTGGCGATGATCGTCTGCTTCATGGCGCTCGCCGGGATCTACGTGCTGATGGGCCTGCCGCTCCTCGGCGCCGCACAGGTGATCGTGTACATCGGCGCGATCAGCGTGTTGATCCTGTTCGCGATCATGCTCACCCAGACCAAGGATGCGCCGAGCCGGCTCGTCTTCCAGACGCAGGCCGGTCCGGCCGCCATCGCAGCCGTGGTCGTGGCGATCGTCGTCGCGCTGGCGGTGGGCGCCACGGACTGGCAGGAGGTCCCCCGGCACGCGCGGCTCGGGACGGTGTTCATGTCTCGGGTCCTGTTCGAGCGCTTCGTCTTCCCGTTCGAGATCGTGAGCGTGATGCTCCTCGCGGCCGTGATCGGCGGCGTGTTCCTCGCCAAGCGTGAGCCGGGCGGACCGTCGTGAGCGACAGCCTCGACACCTACCTGATCCTGTCCGGGATCCTGTTCGCGATCGGCTCGTTCGGCTTCCTGGCCCGGCGCAACGCGATCAGCATGCTCATGTCGATCGAGCTGATGCTGAACGCCGTCAACCTGGCGATCGTCGCGTTCGGCCTGTTCGGGCGCTTTTCGAACGCCACCGACGGCGCGGCGACGGCCACGGCCAGCGGTGCGGTGTTCGCGTTGATGGTGATGACGGTCGCGGCCGCGGAAGCGACGGTCGGGCTCGCCATCGTGATCGCCATCTACCGCAACAAGAAGACCCCGCTCGTCGACGAATACGACGCCATGAGGCAATGAGCGGGCGGCGATCAGCACGGCGTGCCATGGGACGGCGGATCGCGGCGATGTCGCCTGCGGCGCGTCGCTCACGTAGCTCGGGCTACGCTCGCTCGGGTCCTCGGCGACGCCGTGCGCTCCACCCGTCCGCTGGCAGGCAAGGTCGTTCGGCGTGAACGTCGAGACGCTGCTGCCGCTGCTGCTTGTCCTGCCCATGGCGGGCTTCTTGTTCACTGCCGCGGTCGGGCGGCGGCTGGGGAAGGCGGCGCATTGGGTCCCGGTCGGGGTCATCTTCCTTGCCTGGGTCATCGCGATGATCGCGGTCGTCAACGTCCTCACGGGGAGCGCGCCGCTCATCGAGGGGACGGAGAGCCACGGCTACGTCGTCGGGCCGTGGACCTGGATCCCGGCCGGCGACTTCCACATCGACCTCGGGTTGTACGTCGACGAGCTCACCGCCTGCCTGCTGATCGTCGTCACGACCATCGGCCTGCTGGTCCACGTGTACTCGATCGGGTACATGGGCCACGACCCGGGCTTCTGGCGCTTCTTCGCGTACCTGAACCTGTTCATGTTCTCGATGCTGCTGCTGGTCCTCGCGGACTCGTGGCTGGTCGTGTTCGTGGCCTGGGAGCTGGTCGGGCTGTCGAGCTACCTGCTCATCGGGTTCTGGTATCGCCGCCGGTCGGCCGCGCTCGCGGCCAAGAAGGCCTTCATCGTGAACCGGGTCGGCGACGTCGGGTTCGCGCTCGGGATCATGGCGATCTTCGTGAACACGGGCACCCTCGACATCCGCCACTCGCTCGAGATCCTGCTCTCGCCGACGCTGGCCGCCTTCCCGATCCCGGTCCCCATCGTCGCGCTGCTCGTGTTCGCGGGCGCGATGGGCAAGAGCGCCCAGTTCCCGCTCCATGTCTGGCTCCCGGACGCGATGGAGGGCCCCACCCCGGTGTCCGCCCTCATCCACGCCGCGACGATGGTCAACGCGGGCGTCTACCTCGTCGCGCGGGCCAACCCGCTGTTCGCCTCGGCGCCCGATGCGATGGTGATCGTGGCGGCGATCGGGATCTTCACGGCCATCCTCGCGGCGAGCATCGCGATGACCCAGACCGACATCAAACGGGTGCTCGCGTATTCGACCGTGAGCCAGCTCGGCTTCATGTTCGCTGGCGTCGGCACCGGGAACTTCCAGGGCGGCGTGTTTCACCTCTACACGCACGCGTTCTTCAAGGCCGGGCTGTTCCTGTGCGCCGGCTCGGTGATGCAC
>DATBMM010000060.1:0-4716 GCA_036554825.1 Candidatus Limnocylindrales bacterium | reverse complement strand
GTGATCGCCCTCCTGGTATCGCTCATCCTGATCGTGGCCCTCGAGCTGAGCGACGGCCTCGGCCTCCGGGCACTCGTCGGCCACGTCGTCATGCTGGGTACGGTCGCGTCGTTCGGCTCCGCGGCCGGGCGGTTGCTCGTGGCCGGGACGACCGGTGCGCCGGGGGGCAGCCGGGCATGAGGCAGAACTGGCTCGAATGGGTCGTGCTGGGCGTGAGCCTCGGCATCCTCGTCCTGCTCGTCGGCTACCTCGCGTTCAGCGGTCTCTCCGGGTCCCGGCCCGCGATGCCCCGCGCCGACGTCCAGGCGAGCGGCGGACCTGGGGCAGACGGCGGCTGGCTGGTGCCGGTCACGGTCCGGAACGACGGCCACAGGGCGGCGGTGACGGTCGTCGTCGAGGGGACAGCGACGGTGGCCGGCACAGACGAGTCAAGCGAGGTGACGGTCGATATCCTGGCCGCTGAGAGCGAGGTCGATATCGTCCTCGGGTTCAGCGGCCCGCCCGACGCCGGCGTGCAGCTGCGCATCGTGGGGTTCGAAGCGCCCTGACCGGGCGCTCTTGATCGCGGGCTCACGATCGGTGTCCCGCCGCGTACGATCGTACGTGCAAGCGTTTGCGCAAGCGAGGGCCGCATGGCAGGCGTCGATCAGTTGACCCGCACCGACCCGGAGATCGACTGGGATCCGTTGGTCCCGCTCGACGACCCATACCCCGCGTACCGGCTGCTGCGCGACCGGGCGCCCGTGTATCACCACCTGGGCCGCGATGTCTGGGTCCTGACGCGGTTCGACGACATCGTGGCCGCAGCCAAGGACTGGGAGACGTTCTCCAGCAGCGCGGGCGGGACCGGCAACGACGTCGACGACACCTACCAGCTGTTCCTGCCGGCCGGTGACCTGCCCGCCAACGATCCCCCGGTCCACAGCCGGCTTCGCGGCGCCCTGCGACTCGCGTTCAGCCCGTCCGCCCTCAAGGTTCGCTTCGAGCCGGCGGTCCGATCGAAGGTGCACGAGCTCATCGACAGCTTCATCGATGATGGCCGCGCCGACTTCGCCTACGACCTCGCGAGGCCGCTGCCGGCGACGACGATGTTCACCTGGTTCGGCTTTCCCGAGTCCGACCACGACGAGCTGCTCGCGTGGTTCAACGACATGCTCCAGCGGACCTCCGGCGAGCGTGCCCTCCCGCCGGTCGCGCTGGCGGCGCGCGATCGACTCCGGCTGTACATCCAGGACACCGCGCGAGACCGTCGGAAGACGCGCGGCAACGACCTGATGACGTTCCTCGTCGACGCCGTCGAGGCCGGCCAGCTGAGCGACGACGAACTGCTCGGGGCGTCGCTGCTCCTGTTCGTCGCCGGGATCACCACGACGTCCGGGCTGATCTCGAATTCGCTGCTCCACCTTGGGACCCTTCCCGACCAGCGACGGATCGTCACCGGCGACCCGGCGACGATCCCGGCGGCGGTCGAGGAGCTGCTGCGCTATGACTCACCGATCCAGATGCTCGTGCGGACGACGACGCGCGACGTCGAGGTCGATGGCACGGTCATCCCGTCGGATGCCATGGTGGTCTTCGTGTGGGCGTCGGCGAACCGCGACGAGCGGCGCTGGCCGGACGCGGACACGCTGGACCTGGCGCGCCGGCCAGAGCGGCACGTGGCGTTCGGCGACGGGATCCACCACTGCCTGGGCGCGCCCCTCGCGCGCATGGAGGCGAAGATCGCCTTCGAGGAGCTGTTCCAGCGCATCCCCGACTACGAGATCAGCGGGCCGATCGTCCGGGTGAAGACGCCGACCGACCGCGCGCTCGAGCGACTGCCCGTCTCGTTCTAAGCGGGTTTCGCCGGCAGACGCGTCACGCGCGAGTGGCCCGACGCGTCGAAGGACCAGACGCCGGGCGGTCACTGGCAGGCTGATCGATCGCCCGGCGTCCCCACGCCCGGCACGGGTCGGAGGACGCGGCCGCCTTGGCAGCCTCGGGTAGACTCGGCCGGACCCGTCACCGTCGAGAGGGGGACTTCGCCCGTCGTGCACGCAACCCGGATCCGGACCGTTCCGCAGTCCGGACCCATCGATCGGCGCCGACTCTTCGCCGCCGGTCTGTCGGCCATCGTTCCCGGTCTCGGTCAGGCGTTCAATCGACGGCGCAGGCTCACCGCTCTCTTCCTGATCCCGACGCTCCTCATCGGAGCCGTGGTCGCGGTCGTGTGGATGACCCAGACGCCGACCCGCATCGCGGCGTGGGCGGTCGCCCCGGCCGTGCTCGGTGCCCTCCTGACCCTCAATGCGCTGATCCTGCTCTGGCGGCTGCTGGCCGTCGGTCAGGCGTTCCTCGACACCCGCCGGCATGGGCCGACCGGTCGGCTCGGGCTGGTCGGGATCGGCATCATCGCGCTCCTCGTCGCGCTGCCGCACATCGCCGTGTACCGGTATGGCACCGCATTCGGCGACGCGTTCGGGAAGATCTTCCAGGCCCCGAGCCTCACCTCCGGGGACGACGAGCCCGCTGATCCCGGGCCTGGCCCGAACGAGCGACTCAACGTGCTCGTCGTCGGGATGGACGCCGCACCGGGCCGGACGACCGTGCTGACCGACACGATGATGGTCATCTCGTTCGACCCGGTCGGGAAGACCGCGTCGATGGTGTCGCTGCCGCGTGACCTCGTGAACGTGCCGCTCGGCGGGGGCGACGACTTCGGTCCGAAGCTCAACTCCCTGATGTCATATGCCGACCGCCACAAGGCCGACTTCCCGGAGGGCGGTCTGCGGACCCTCCAGGACGCCATCGGTGAGCTGCTCGGCATCCCGATCCACTACCACGCGACGATGGAGTTCGAGGGCTTCATCGACATGGTCGACGCGGTCGGCGGCGTCGATGTCACCGTCGCCAAGGCGATCGAGGACCCCGGCTACGACGGGTTCGGCGCCGACGGTCGCGGCTGGTCGATCAGCGCCGGCGAGCACCATCTCGACGGCGTCAACGCGTTGGCCTACGTGCGCAGCCGCAAGTCGGCCGGCGAGAGCGATTTCACGCGCGCGAACCGCCAGCAGCAGATCATCGTCGCGCTCAAAGACGCCGCGACCGACGGCGGGTCGGTGTTCTGGAAGCTCCCCGCGCTCCTGACCGCGGTCGGCGACTCGATCCGGACGGACCTGCCCATCGAGCGGCTGCCGCAGCTCGCCGCGGCGATCGACGAGATGCGCTCGGGCGGCATCACGCGGGCGGTCATCCGGCATCCGCTGGTCAAGACGGTCGACACCCGCTACGG
Source organism: Candidatus Limnocylindrales bacterium (assembly GCA_036554825.1). GTDB lineage: Bacteria > Chloroflexota > Limnocylindria > Limnocylindrales > CSP1-4 > SPCO01. The sequence goes on along the minus strand of DATBMM010000060.1, from coordinate 1,445 downwards.
GTCGTCGCTCAAGCCGGATCTGGCCGCGATCCGTGGCGTGGCAGGGAAGCTCTTCCCGGCCCCTGGCGTCAGTCCCGAGCCGTGGCCGACACCGGAGCCGTCTGGCTAGCGGCTCGCGTGGGGCAAGCTGCCCCGCTCGTCGCTGTGGGGTGCTATCGACCGAGCACCTTCGCCGATCTCATCGCCGCGCGACGACATCGTCGCCGGACCCCGGCCTCACCCGCTGATCTCGTCGCCCGGCGGTGCTGTCGACGGTGGAGTCGGCCCCCGTTCGTCGAAAGCACCGCGAGGCGACGAACATCAACGCCGATCCAGTGGCCAGAGATGTCAGCGGTCGCCCGGTCCGCATCGAGACCCCTAGGGCGCGGGCTCCCAACGGCCGGGCGGCGGCTGCCAGGCGGCGAACTTGTCGAGCAGCTCCTGGAGCGACCGGCCCGGCGTGACCAGCCGCCGGTGGGCGGGGGCCACGAAGCCCTCGGCGACCGCCATGTCGAGCCAGGCCAGCAGCAGCGTCCAGTAGTCGCCGACTTCGAGCAGGCCGATGGGCTTGGCGTGCAGCTCGAGTTGGGCCCACGACACGACCTCCGCCAGCTCCTCGAGCGTGCCGAGGCCGCCGGGCAACGCGATGAAGGCATCGGACAGGTCGGCCATCACCGCCTTGCGCTCATGGAGCGTGTCCACGATGTGCAGCTCGCTGAGACCCGGGTGGGCCAGCTCCCGGTCGACCAGCCCCTGCGGGATCACCCCGATGACCTCGCCGCCCGCCGCCAACGCCGCCTCCGCGACGGCGCCCATCAGGCCGACCCGGCCGCCGCCGTAGACCAGGCCGATCCCGCGTCGGGCGAGGCCCTCCCCGACGTCGCGCGCCGCGGCCACGTAGCGTGGCTCGTTGCCGGGGCTCGCGCCGCAGAACACGCAGATCCGCACGATCGACCTCAGAAGCCGCGCTCGGCGAGGAGCGGCGCCATGGCGCGAGCTGCCCGAGCCCGATGCGAGATCCGGTTCTTCGCCTCGGCCGACCACTCCCCGAATGTCCGTCCGCCGACTGGCTCGCCCTCGGGCTCGAAGATCGGGTCGTAGCCGAAGCCGCCCGATCCGCGTGGGCTGGTCGCGATCCGACCGGTGCACTCGCCGCGGGCGCAGAGGAGCCGATCACCGCCACCGGGCAGCGCGAGCGCGAGGACGCAGACGTAGCGCGCGCCTCGCCGCTCGGGCGGCAGACCCGCCAGTTCCGTGAGCAGCTTTTCGTTGTTCTCCTCGTCGGTGGCGTCCTCCCCCGCGTAGCGCCGTGTGCGGACACCCGGCCCGCCGCCCAGCGCGTCGACCTCGATACCCGAGTCATCGGCGAGGGTCGGCAGCCCCGTCGCCGCGAGCCCGAAACGTGCCTTGATCGCAGCGTTGTCCTCGAACGTCGCCCCGTCCTCGACCGGCTCGCCGTCCACCCC
>DATBMM010000225.1:0-2313 GCA_036554825.1 Candidatus Limnocylindrales bacterium | reverse complement strand
CGGATCGCGGCCGACACCTATACTCCGCCGCGATGCGCTACGTCGAGTCCGTCCTCGACCTGGTCGGGAATACGCCGCTCGTCCGGCTGAGCCGGATCACCCGGGATCTCGGACCCGCGGAGCGCCAGCCCACCCTCCTGGCCAAGATGGAGATGCTGAACCCGGGCGGGTCGGTGAAGGATCGCATCGGCCTGCCGATGATCGAGGCGGCCGAGCGCGACGGTCTGCTGAAGCCTGGCGGCACGATCATCGAGCCGACCAGCGGTAACACGGGGCACGGGCTGGCCATCGCCGCGGCGCTCAAGGGCTATCGCTGCATCTTCGTGATGGCCGACAAGCAGTCGGTCGAGAAGCAGTCGCTCCTTCGGGCATATGGCGCGGAGGTCGTGCTCTGCCCGACGAACGTCGCGCCGGAGTCGCCCGAGTCCTACTACAGCGTCGCCGCACGTCTGGCGCGCGACATCCCAGGCGCGTTCAAGCCCGACCAGTACTGGAACATGGAGAACCCCGCGGCCCACGAGCGCACGACCGGCCCGGAGCTCTGGGACCAGACCGATGGTCGGATCACGCACTTCGTCGCCAGCGTCGGCACCGGCGGGACCATCTCCGGCGCCGCCCGCGTCCTCAAGCAACGCAACCCGGATATCCGCGTCATCGGCGCGGACCCCGAGGGCTCCGTCCTGTCCGGCGACACGGCGCGGCCATATCTCACCGAGGGGGTCGGTGAGGACTTCTTCCCGGGCACGTACGACCCGTCAGTCGTCGATCGATGGGTCCGGGTCAGCGATCGCGACGCGTTCGCGATGGCCCGACGGATCACCCGCGAGGAGGGGATCCTGTCCGGCGAGTCGTGCGGGACGGCGATGGTCGCCGCGCGCGAGGTGGTGCGCGAGCTCACGGCGACCGACGGCGGCAACGAGGCGGTCGTCGTCGTGCTGCTGCCCGACAGCGGTCGGAGCTACCTGTCGAAGCTCTACAACGACGAGTGGATGCGGAACAACGGGCTGCTGCCCACGACCGGCTCCTCGACTCGGATCGGCGCCTTGCTTGCCGACCGCCATCACGCACCCGATCGACCGTCGGTCATCGTGGCCCGCACGACCGAGCGGGTGGGCGACGCGATCTCGACCCTCCAGGCGTACGGCGTGAGCCAGCTGCCCGTGTCAGAGCGCGCGGAGGGCGATGACGTCGAGGGCCTGGTCGGCTCGATCAACGAGAAGGGGCTCCTGGACCGAGCGTACCGCGACCCATCGGTCGTCGACCGCACGGTGGGGGAGGTGATGGACGGGCCCCTGCCGCTGATCGATGCCGGGGCGAGCCTCGACGAGGCGTTCGCCTCGCTCAGCGGCTCGACGACGGCCCTGGTCGTGGTCCGCGGCGGTCGCCCGGTCGGCATCGTGACCAAACTCGATCTGCTCGAGTACCTCGCCCACCACCCGAGCGCTGGCGGCTGATCTCACTGCCTTCGATGAGGATGCGACGGCGAGGGTCGTGTCCCGAAAGACGTGCCTGTGAGTCGCGCGCGCCTTCCGCGTCCTACAGCCAGGGCAGCGGCAGGCGGATCGGCAGCAGGGCGTTCAACAGTAGCCCGAGCGTCAGCAGGCCGCCGGCGCGCCGGGTGTGGACGAACGCATAGCCGACGAACCACAGCGGCCAGCCGCGCTCGCGGCCCGGTGGCGGACCGGCCGGCTTCGGCTGGCGGAAGACCGCCAGCACCATGAGCAGCCGCGGCACGGCGAGCACCACGAGCAGGACCCACGGGCCGACCCAGCCCGCCAGCACGGCCGCGATCGTCAGCGGGTAGAACAGGATCATCAGCCACTGCCCGACGACCCGCGCCCGCGCCTCACCCAGGATCACCGGCAGCGTCCGCACGCCGAGCTGCGTGTCGGCCTCGATCTTGTCGATGTGCTTGCCGAACAGGACGGAGGTCACGAGCAGCGCGTACGGCACCGAGACGAGCAGCACCCACGGGGCGATGGTCCCGGTGGCCGCCAGGAACGTCCCGCCGACCATCAGGGGGCCCCACACGAGGAACACCCCCGGCTCGCCCAGGCCGTGATGCTTGAGCCGGATCGGCGGTGCCACGTAGAACACCGAGACGAAGAGCCCGGCCAGCGCGAAGGCGATGATCAGCGGACCGCGGACCGCGGCGAGCGCGAGCATGATCGCCGCGCCGATCGCGTTGACGATGAGGATCGCGATCTCGAGCTGGCGCTTCGTGACCCAGCCCGACAGGATGGGATGCGGCGCGTAGAGCGCTCGAACGTAGCCCTCCGTATCGACCCCGCCGGTCGTGTCGAAGTAGTCGTT
>DATBMM010000221.1:0-5266 GCA_036554825.1 Candidatus Limnocylindrales bacterium | reverse complement strand
CAGCGTCTGGTGGCACATCGTCATCGTCGGCGCGGTCGTGTTCCTGGTCTTCCTCGCCGGCAAGCCCGACGAGTCCGGGCTGACGCTCTTCGCGGTCCAGCCACTCGATACGGCCGGGTCGTGGGACAACAACCTCGGGTTCGTCCACCTGACGTACGGCCCGGCGATCAGCTACCCGGTCTTCCTGGCCTTCTTCTTCTCGCTGCTCCAGGCCAACTGGACGTACACGGGTTACGACGCGTCGGCCCACGTCGCCGAGGAGACGATCGGCGCGCGCGTCGCGAGCGCCTGGGGCATCTTCCTGTCGGTCGCCGTCTCGGCGGTGGTCGGGTTCGTGTTCCTGCTCGCGTTGACGACCCATCTGCCGAACCTCTCGACGCTGTTCCCAGCGGACCTGTCGACGGCGGACTCGGCGACCTTCAGCCAGTACTACTTCGGTGGTGGCGCCGCCGTCATCGACATCCTCGCCTACAACCTGGGCGCACTCGGCAACCTGCTGAGCGCCGGCATCGCCATCGCGATGGCGTTCTGCGGCCTGTCCTCGGTCGCCTCCGCCGGCCGGATGCTCTTCGCGTTCAGCCGTGACGACGGGCTGCCTGCCTCGGGCTGGCTGAAGAAGGTGTCCCATCGATACCGGACGCCGGCCAACTCCCTCGTCGCGATCGTCGTCGTCGCGTGGCTGTTCAGCGTGGCGGCGTTCATCGTCGGCACCGGGACGGCGATCATCATCATCACCGCGATCAGCACGATCTTCCTGTACGCCGCGTACGGGGTCGTGATCTACCTCGGCGCCACCACGCAGGGGTGGCTGAGCGAACGCGTGTGGAGCCTGGGGCGCTGGTCCAAGCCGATCGCCTGGATCGCGGTCGCGTGGGTCATCGTGCTGATGGTGCTGTTCTCGTTCCCGACCTCCGGCAACATCTCGTGGCCATTCATGTTGGGCACCGTGCTGCTGCTGCTCATCTACTACTTCGGGTACGCGCGAGCCCGCTTCACGGGTCCACGGGCGATGGGCGACAGCACCGAGCTGACCGAGATCGAGCGCGAGTTCGAGAAGGCGGCCGAGGAGGTGTCCCCGGCCTGAACCATCCGGTCCGACCGGCCCAGCCACAGGGGCCGGCCCGGCACCGCCGGGCCGGCCCCCGCCCGTCACCCAACACCGCCGAGGAGGAGCGACGATGAGCGAGGGCGCCGCCGAGCACGGCCACGCGACGAAGCACCCGCGACTGGCCGAGCTCGAAGGCCTCGTCCGGGACGGCACGGTCGACACGATCGTGGTCGCGTTCACCGACATGCAGGGCCGGCTGATGGGCAAGCGTGTCCACGGCCAGGCGTTCCTCGATGGCGTCATCGCCCACGGCGCGCACTTCTGCACCTACCTCCTGGGCACGGACATGGAGATGAACACGCCGGAGGGATTCCGGCTCATGAACTGGGAGACCGGCTACGGCGATTGGATCGCCGAGCCGATCTGGGACCAGCTGCGGCTGCTCCCGTGGCTGCCGGGCACGGCCATGGTCCTCGCCGACACGATCGACGAGGAGACGGGCCAGGAGATCCCGGTCTCGCCGCGGACGATCCTCAAGCGGCAGGTCGCGGCCGCCGCCGAGGCCGGGTTCGCCATCAAGGCGGGTTCGGAGTTCGAGTTCTACGTCCTCAAGGACTCGTGGGAAACGCTGGCCGAGCAGGGCTGGCCGGTGCCGAGGTCGTTCGGCTACTACAACGAGGATTACCACCTCCTCCAGGCGACGAAGGCGGAGCCTCTCCATCACCTGCTGCGGACCCAGATGAGCGCGGCCAACGTGCCGATCGAGTTCAGCAAGGGCGAAGCGGCCAACGGCCAGCACGAGGTCAACATCCGCTTCGACCACGTCCTCGAGTCGGCCGACCGGAGCGTCGTCTTCAAGCACGGCGCCAAGGAGATCGCCTATCTCAACGGCTGGGGCATCACGTTCATGGCCAAGCCCCATCACCAGTGGACCGGCTCCTCCGGCCATCTCCACATGAGCGTCTGGGATGCCGCCAGGGACATCCCGCTGATGCACGCCACCGGCCGCGAGAAGGGCGGTCCCTACGGGCTCTCGAAGGTCGGCCAGCAGTTCATGGCCGGCATGATGGCGCTGTCCCGCGAGCTGGCGGTGTTCGTGGCGCCGTTCATCAATTCGTACAAACGCTACGCGTCGCTGTCGTGGGCGCCGGTCAACGTCGTGTGGGGACGAGACAACCGGACGACCGGCTTCCGCCTCGTCGGCCATGGGCCGTCACTGCACGTCGAGAACCGGTTCCCGGGTGGCGACATGAATGCCTACCTGACCTACGCCGCGATGATCGGTGCCGGCCTCTATGGCATCCGCCACGGGCTCAAGCTCGAGGACGAGTTCAAGGGGAACGGCTACCTCGCGACCGGCCACGCGCGGATGCCGCGCGCGCTGTACGAGGCGATCCAGGAACTGGAGCAGTCGACGGCTGCGGTCGAGATCTTCGGCCAGGACGTCGTCGAGCATTACCTCAACGCGGCCCGCGTCGAGCAGGAGACGTACGACTCGATGGTCCACCCATGGGACCGCGAGCGCTATCTCGAACGGGGCTGACCCGGCGGGATCCCCCTCTCGCTCTTCCCCCTGACCGCGATATCTTCGCGACGCGACGTGACGGCGGCGAGTAGGTCGAACGTCCTATCGCGACGCCGCCGAAGGTCCTGGTCCGCCGCGGGCTGCGACCTCGCGCAGACGGGTCGCGACGTCGTGGTGACCCGCGGCCTCGGCGAGGTCCGCGGGCGTCCCGCCGTCGGCGACCGAGACCGTCGGATCGGCGCCGGCCGACAGGAAGAGCTCGACCATCTCGACGTCGCCGTGCTCCGCCGCCTCGTGGAGCGGCGTGTACCCGCCGTGCTGGGTGGCGTCGACGGCGGCGCCCGCCGCGAGCAGGATCCGACAGACCTCGAGGTGCCGTCCGGCGGCCGCCGCGTGGAGGGGCTGGTTGGTGAAGTCGTTCGTCGTATACGTGTCGACCGATGCCCCGGCGTCGATCAGGATCCTGGCGACCTCCGGCTTGCCGAAGAACGCGGCGAGGTGGAGCGCTGTGAAGCCGTCCGGCGACAGCCGGCCGACGGACGCCGGATCGTCGTCGAGTGCGGTCCGGAGGCGGTCGATCCGCCCCAGCGCGGCAGCCTCGAACAGGTCGAGGTCGGGGTCGGCCGCCAGCAGCGCGTCCATCGTCGGACGGTCGAACCGATAGCGAGCCAGCAGAACGGCCGAGACGCCGTCGTCACCACGGGCCATCGCCAGCGCAGGGTCCTCGGCCAGCAGCTGATTCACCCGCTCGGTATCTCCGGTGGCGACCGCCGCCATCATGTCCGCCGCGCTGGCCATGCGTGGAGCCTACCGCAGCGCCACCGGCCCGCAGGTACGATGGCGGCAGCGGGAGGGCCAGCCAGGATGAGACTCGCGGACAAGGTCACGATCATCACCGGCGCGGGTGGCGGCATGGGCCGCGTGGCGGCGCGGATGTTCGCGGAGCAGGGTGCCCGGGTGGTCGTCGCGGAGTACGGCGAGGACGCCGGGCGCGAGACCGTCGACGAGATCACGGCCGCCGGCGGCCAGGCGACGTTCGTGCGGGCCGACGTCTCGAAGGAGGCCGACGCCAGGGCGATGGTCGACCACGCGCTGTCGACGTTCGGCCGGGTCGACGTCCTCTACAACAACGCCGGCGTCATGCCCGAGGCCGACCACTCCGTCACCGACACCGAGGTCGACGTCTGGGATCAGGTCATGGCCGTCAACGTGCGCGGGGTGTTCCTCGGCTGCAAGTACGCGATCCCGGCGATGGAGACCGCCGGAGGCGGATCGATCATCAACGTCGCCAGCTTCGTCGCGCTCGTCGGGTGCTCCGTGCCGCAGGACGCGTACACGGCGTCCAAGGGGGCCGTCCTGAGCCTGACCCGCAGCCTGGCCGTCCAGTTCGGCCCGAAGGGCATCCGCACGAACGCGATCTGCCCAGGGCCCGTCGAGACGCCGCTGCTGATGGACTGGCTGGTGAAGGACGAGGAGGCGAAGCGGATCCGCCTGGCCCGCAACCCGACCGGCCGGTTCGGCAAGCCCGAGGAGATCGTCAACATGGCCATCTACCTCGCGTCGGACGAGTCACGCTGGACGAACGGTGCCTCGCTCGTGGTCGACGGCGGCATCACCGTCAACTACTTCTGAGAGCTGGCGATGACCGACGAGGCGCCCGAGGCGTCCGGCACCGCGGCGACGGGTCCGACGGTGACTGCGCCGGCGGGCACCGGCCGGCTGGCGATCGGCGTCGACGTCGGCGGGAGCGGCATCAAGGCGGCGGTCGTCGACGTCGGCACCGGGCAGATGGTGTCGGATCGGCTGCGGGTCGCGACGCCGACGCCGTCCACCCCCGAGAAGGTCGGCGCGACCATCGGCCGGCTCGTGCGCCGGCTGACGAAGGACAGCCAGGTGCCGGATGACGCGCCGGTGGGCGTCGGGCTGCCAGGCGTCGCCATCGGTGGCCGGCTGATGACCGCCGCCAACATCGATCCGGCCTGGGTCGACTACCCGATCGCCGAGGTGCTGTCGAAGTCGCTCAAGCGCCGCGTCGAGATCGTCAACGACGCCGATGCCGCGGGCATCGCCGAGATGCGCCACGGCGTCGGGGCCGGCAAGCCCGGCACCGTGATCTTCCTGACGCTCGGGACGGGAGTGGGATCGGGCGTGTTCGTCGATGGGACGCTGGTGCCGAACACGGAGTTCGGCCAGATGGAGATCCGCGGCCGGCCGGCCGAGCGGCGATCGGCGTCCGCCGCGCGGAACCGCCGCGGGCTGTCATGGAAGGCCTGGGCGCAGGACCTCGATGAGCACCTCCAGCGGATCGAGGACCTGATGTGGCCGACGCTGTTCATCCTCGGTGGCGGGGTGAGCAAGAACGCCGACAAGTTCGTGCCACGCCTGACGGCGCGGACGCCGGTGGTGCCGGCGCAGCTGCGCAACGACGCCGGCATCGTCGGGGCAGCGATCGTCGCGGTGGAGGGGTTCGGCGACGCGAAGTCGACCTGGGACGACCTGCCCGAGGGCAAGCAGCCAGCCTCTTCGTAGGCGCGCCCACGTTCGTCGCTGGCCGCCGCCGATCGGCCTGTGGGCGGCAGCGGCGTATCATCGACCGCCTATCCCTGCCCGTCCGGCACGCAGCTGAGGTCGACACCCGATGACCACAGGATCCACGGCTCCCTCCGCCGAGTCGGAGGCCCCCACGACCACCC
>DATBMM010000369.1:0-4677 GCA_036554825.1 Candidatus Limnocylindrales bacterium | reverse complement strand
CCGACGCCGGCCAGGTCGTGACGGTCGACCTCGATGGCGGAGCGGGGATCGGCGCCTGGGACATCCGGGCCGTCCGGCACGCGCTCGCTGCCGTGATGCGGCGGCGGCCCGAGGCCTACCACGACACGCTCCGCTCGCTCGGCGACCGCGGGGACGACATCGATGGCAACGGGCCGGCGGCGGATGGCGACGGGACCGACGGCTCCGAGGGCCACACGACCGAGGGCGACACGGCCGCGGCGTCCATCCACGACGCCGTTCGGGTGAAGGAGCCCGGACTGGCGGCACATCTCGTGTACGACGCCTACGAGCGTCGATCCGGGCTCGTGCGGGTCCTCCCGGCCACCACGTCGGCCGAGGAGTGGGCAGCCGCGGCGGTCGAGGACGTCGGCGATGTCGTCGACGACGCCTTCGAGGTGGAGACGCTGGAGACCGGCCGGCTGGTGACCCGCCGCGACGCGACGATCTGCGGTGCGACCGTCCGCGTCAGCAAGACCCTCACGCTCGGCGGGGATCGCCGGTCGCCGACGCTGACGCTCGCGCTCGACCTGGAGCACGCCGGCGGCGAACCGTTCGAGGCGCGCGTCGGCCTCGAGTGGGCGCTGACGATGCTCGGCGGGGGCGGCAACCCGGCAGCGTGGTGGGACCTCGGTGGGGTCCGTGGGGCGCACGATGCCGGTGGCGCCGCGACGGACGTCTCGACCATCGCGCAAGGCAACGATCTCATCGGGGTGTCGGTCACGTCGACGACGAGCTCCGCGGACGCCTGGTGGGCGCCGATCGAGACCGTCTCGAACTCGGAGGACGGCTTCGAGCGCGTCTATCAGGGGAGCGCGCTGCTGCTCTCCTGGCCGCTCCGGCTGGCGCCCGGAGAGCACTGGACGCGGACGATCACCAACGTGGTCGCGACGACCCGGGATCGCGCGCTGGAGGACGCGTGACCCGTCCCGCGCTGGTCGTGCACGGGCACTTCTACCAGCCGCCGCGGCTCGACCCGTTCACCGGGACGATGCCGCGCGACCCGACGGCCGCGCCGGCGCACGACTGGAACGAGCGGATCAGCGCCGACTGCTACCGCCCCAATTCCGAGCTCGGCAACTTCGGGGCGATGTCGTGGGACCTCGGACCGACGCTCGCCGGCTGGATGGAGCTCGGTGACGCCGTCGCGTATCGCGGGTTCGTCGACGGGGACGCGGGCCACAACGGCATGGCCCAGCCCTTCCACCACGCCATCCTGCCGCTGGCGAGCGCGACCGACCGGCGCACCGAGATCCGCTGGGGCCTGCGCGACTTCGAGCTGCGGTTCGGTCGCCGGCCGACCGGGATGTGGCTGCCCGAGACGGCGGTCGACCGCGCGACGCTCCGACTCCTTGCCGCGGAGGGTGTGACCCACACGATCCTGGCGCCGTGGCAGGTCGACGCCGGGCCGTGGGTCGACACCCGGCGCCCGGTCCGGATCGACCTCGGCGACGGCCGGTCCATCGTGGCCGTCCTGTACGACGCCGGCCTGTCGACGGCGGTGTCGTTCGACCCATCGGTCACGGTCGACGCCGACGACTTCGTACGCGACCTCGTCATGCCCCGCTTCGCCGACGGGTCCGGTGGTCTCGTCGTCATCGCCACCGACGGCGAGCTGTACGGCCACCACCAGCCGTTCCGGGAGCGGTTCCTGGCGCGCCTCGTCGGAGAGACAGCCCCGGTCGGCCGGCCATACGCGAGCCCGCCGCTCGCTGACGCCGTCATGGAAGCCGAGGCCGAGGGCCTCCCGACGGTCGGTCTCCGCGAGCGCACCGCATGGAGCTGTCACCATGGCATCGACCGGTGGGCCGCGGCGTGCGGGTGCGTCGCCGATGGCTCCTGGAAGCGGCCGCTGCGTGCGGCGCTCGAGCGGCTGGCCGGCGGCGTCGACGCCGCGACCGACCATCTGGTGGCCGGCCTGCCAGGCTCGCCCGACCCGTGGGCCGCGCGCGATGCGTATGTCGACGTCGTGACCGGCGCGACCGATGCCACGGCGTTCACCGGGGAGTGGCTCGGACCGGCCGCCGGTCCGTCGGAGACCCGTGTCCTGCGCGCGCTGATGGAGGCGCAGCGTTGGCGGCTGGCCATGTTCGCGAGCTGCGCCTGGTTCTGGGAGGTGCCCGAGCGGATCGAGACCGCCGGGGCGCTGCGGGCGGCCGCGCGAGCTGCGCGCCTCGTCGATGCGCTGGCCGACACTGACCTGGAAGGACGCCTGCTCGCCGATCTGGCCCACGTCGAAGGGGACGGCGTCGATGGCGTCGACCTCGCGCGGAGCGCCCTGGCGATGGTCGGCGCGCCCGCCACCGAGACCATGACCACGCCCGGGAATCCGTCAGCCCGCGGCCTGCGCGCCACGGGCTGACGAGGGTCCGGATTGCTATAGTCGGTTGGTCCAACGCGAGGATATTTGGACTAACACGCTATGTCAATGGACGCCATCTCGACGCCACCTGGCACGCCGCCCGTCGCTGCGGGGGACAGCCTCGACGTCGAGCGCGACTCCGACGTCCCGATCTCCACGCAGATCTACTGGCAACTCGCCTACCAGATCGACTCGGGACGGCTGCTGCCCGGTTCGCGGCTCGCGCCCGTCCGCGAGCTCGGGGCCGCACTCCGGGTCAATCCGAACACGATCCGCGCGGTCTACCGGCGGCTGGCCGACAACGGCTACGTCACGAGCCGCCACGGAGCGGGGACGCACGTCGCCGACCGGCCACCGCAGCGGCCCGGCGCGGAGGCTCTGGCCGGGATCGTCTCCGAGTTGCTCCGCCGAGCAGCGCACGCCGGGTTCACGGCCGACGAGGTCGCGTCGGCGACCTTCGCCGCGGCGACGGAGCGGAAACGTCCGGGACCCCTCGTCCGCGTCCTGTTCGCCGAGTGCACCAGCGCCGATGCCGGCTACGACGCGGAGCGCCTGGTCGACGAGTTCCCGGGCATGATCGAGGCCGAGGGCGCCCTCATCGACGACCTCCCGGAACGGCTCGACAAGTTCCACTACGACCTGGTGGCCACGACGACGTTCCATGCCGACGAGGCGCAGGTCCTGGCGGCCGGGCGGCTGCCGGTCGTGGCCATGCTGGTCGGCCCGAGCTACCTGGAGCTCGTCCACGAGATCGCCGTCCTGCCGCCCGGGTCGCGGGTCGGGTTGGTCTGTGCCAGCGAGCGCGGCGCAGAGAACATCCTCGAGACGCTGCGCATCTCGGGCACGACCGGCGTGGAGATCGTCCCGGCCCTCATCGGCGAGACGGACCAACTGATGGTCGTCGACGAGACCGCCGACCTGATCCTCATGTCCCGCGAGGCGCTGGCGGCCGGTCTCGATCGGCAGATGCACCACGACGAGCGCATCCGGCGCTGGTCGTACGAGTTCGACCCGGCCGGGCTCGAGCTGCTCCGACGGGCGATCGAGCACGTCGCCGCCGAGCGCCCCACCGAGACCGCCTCGGCCTGACCGCTCCGGAGCCCGACGAGCCGGCGGGCGGGTCGGGCCCGTGCCATCCTTCGGCGATGGCTGGCGGCCCCGCTCCCCTCCGTGTGCGCGCGTTCCACGTGCGCCGGACCGCGCGTGAGCGCTACGGGATCGAGGACGAGCTGCTCAGCATCCGTGGCGACCTGGCCGTCGCGGACCTCACGGCGATCCGGACCCTCGCCCAGCGGATGAACGAGGCCCGCCCGGCCGAGGGGCCCGCCGTATCCGCGGGCGAGATCGGGGCGCTCGGCCTGCTGCATGAGATCGGTCACCTGCTCATCGTCCGGCAGGGTGCGGGCGGCCGGCCATCGATGGCGACCGCCATGCGCGACATCCGCCGGCGCATGCGCGACGACCTCGATCGCCTGCTCGATCGGTTCGCCGCGGCGTTCCCCGGCGCCGGGCCGGAGCCGGAGCCGCCGCCCCTCCGACTCGAGGAGCTGCTGCTCACGCGCGTCAGCAACGAGAACCCGGCGATCGGCCCGCTGCGCGAACTGGTCGACGACCGGATCCTGGCCGAGGGCACGCGCTACGAGGAAGCGATCGCAGGTCTCGAGGACGTCTTCGCGGCAGGCGACCTCCTCGACGCGGGGGACGGGTCGAGCGCCTCCCTGGTGGACCTCCTGCGAGCGCCCGCCCAGCACGCCCCGACGTCGCTCGCCGGTCAGCTTCGCTATGTCCGGGATCACTGGGGCCGGCTCCTCGGGCCCGAGCTCGAGGCGCTCATCGGCCGGCTCGACATCGCGATCGGCATCCTCGCCGAGGAGGAGCACGCGCTCCACCAGCGGTTCGGCGGACCCTCCGATGGCCGCCAGGTCCATGTTCCATCGTTCCGCGGTCTGGCCGACGAGCCCGAACGCTTCTCCGTCGACTCGGCGTGGATGCCCCGGCTCGTGCTCATGGCCAAGAGCACGTATGTCTGGCTCGACCAGCTGTCCCGGACGTTCCAGCGCGACATCCGGACGCTCGACGCAGTGCCGGACGAGGCGCTCGACACATTGGCGTCCTGGGGGGTGACCGGGCTCTGGCTGATCGGCCTGTGGCAGCGGTCGGTCGCCTCGGAGCGGATCAAGCGCATGCGCGGCAACGCGGAGGCCGTGGCCTCGGCGTACTCGCTCGATGACTACCGCATCGCCGATGACCTCGGCGGCGAGGAGGCCTACGCGAACCTGCGCGACCGCGCGTGGGCC
>DATBMM010000361.1:0-2689 GCA_036554825.1 Candidatus Limnocylindrales bacterium | reverse complement strand
AGGGTGGCGCCCGGCATATCGACAAGGATCTCGACGTCGCGGTCACGCGCGTCCTCCAGACCGTGGCGGGGCGGATGATCTTCGCGCAGCCGCGCCTCGATTCCTCAGGCTGATGGCTCGCAGGAGCGTCGCCTCAGCCTTCGGAGAGGGAGCGACAGGCAGGCGTTGAGGGCAGTGCCGCGGGCCGACGCCATCATCGTCGCCGCCGGGGCCTCCACGCGGATGGACGGCACCGACAAGCTCCTCGCACGACTTGGCGACCGGCCGGTGCTGGCGCATGCGGTCGGGGCACTCGTCGCGAGCCTGTCGGTCGATGCGATCGTCATCGTCACGACCGATGAGCGACGAGACGCCCTGATGACCGGCGGATGGGTGCCGCCGGAACGCACGACCTTCGTCGATGGTGGCGACCGCCGCCAGGACTCAGTGCGCGCAGGCTTCGAGGCGCTCGAACGGGCGATGCCAGACCCTTCGGGCGAGCGCGTCACGCTCGTCCACGATGGGGCGCGTCCAGTCGTGGCCTCCCGGTTGATCGATGCGGTCATCGCCGCCACGGAACGGTATGGCGCCGCGATCCCGGCCCTGGCGGTGAGCGAGACCCTCAAACGCCTCGACGGGGATCGGATCGTCTCGACAGTGGATCGGACCGACCTCGCCGCGGCACAGACCCCTCAAGGGGCGCGGCGGGGTCTGCTCCGCCAGGCCCTAGCGTCGGATGCCGCCGCGGCCGGGACATGGACCGATGAGGCCGCCCTGCTGGAGGCTTGTAGAATCGGCGTCCATGTCGTTCCCGGCGATCCCGCCAATCTCAAGGTGACGGTCCCCGCCGACCTCGAGCGGGCCGCATCGTTCCTCGGTGGATCGGCCGCTCGGCGGCGGACCGGCATCGGGCGCGACGCCCATCCCTTCGGCCCCGGCGAGCCGCTCCGCCTGGGCGGCATCGAGATCGCGGGTGCGCCTCGGCTCCACGGGCACTCGGACGGCGACGTCGCCCTCCACGCCGTTGCCGATGCGCTGCTTGGGGCGGCGTCCCTGGGTGACCTCGGTCGGCTGTTCCCGGCCGGGCCGGCCACGCCGGCCGGCGTCGCCAGCGCCTCCCTGCTCGCCGCGGTCGTCGAACGACTCGCTGACGCCGGTTGGCGGCCGGTCGGCGTCGACCTCACGATCGTCGGGGCGCGCCCCCGGCTCGCCGACCGGCTGGACGCGATGCGCGACGCGATCGCGACGTCCCTCGACCTCTCGCCGGGCGCCGTCAGCGTCAAGGCGTCGACCGGCAACCTCGACGGGCCCGAGGGTGCCGGCAGGTCGATGTCGGCCCTCGCCCTCGCCACGATCGAGGCCACCGGATGAGCGGCATCCGGCTGCACGACACGCTGTCCGGTGAGACGCGACCGCTCGTCCCGCTCGATGGCGAGACCGTCCGGATCTACTCCTGCGGCCCGACCGTCTACGGCCCCGCCCACATCGGCAACTTCCGATCGTTCCTGTTCGCCGATCTGCTGGTGCGCTACCTGCGCTGGCGCGGCCACTCGGTGACGTGGGTCATGAACATCACCGACGTCGACGACAAGATCATCAAGGGCGCTGCGGCCGCCGGCGAGACGATCGCCGAGCTCACCGACCGCTACCTCGCCCGGTTCCTGTCCGACGCCGACACGCTGCGCATGACCCGACCCGACGTCCTGCCCCGGGCGACCGATCACATCGATCAGATCGTCGAGCTGATCGAGACGCTGCTCGAGCGGGATCACGCGTATCGGACCGACGATGGGTCGATCTTCTTCCGCATCTCGTCGTGGCCGGCGTACGGCCGGCTCGCCCGCCTCGACCCCGAGCAGATGCGGGTCGGCGAGCGCGTGGAAGCCGACGAGTACGCGAAGGATGACGTCCGCGACTTCGCGCTCTGGAAGGGCCCCAAGGCCGACGAGCCGTCCTGGCCGACGCGGATCGGCGAGGGCCGGCCCGGCTGGCACATCGAATGCTCGGCCATGAGCATGGCCACCCTCGGACCGTCCTTCGACATCCATACCGGCGGAGTGGACCTGATCTTCCCGCACCACGAGGACGAGATCGCCCAGAGCGAGGCGGCGACCGGGCAGCCGTTCGTCCGGACCTGGCTGCATTGCGCGCACCTACGCACCAGCGGCTCGAAGATGGCGAAGTCCACGGGCAACATCGCCCGCGTCGGGGACCTGCTCGACGCCGGTGTCTCGCCGCGGGCGCTGCGGTACGCCCTGCTGGCGGTCCACTATCGGGCAAGCCTGGACCACTCCGATGGATCGATGGCAGCTGCGGGCGCCGCTCTCACCCGGCTCGACACGGTCGTGCTTGCGCTCGAGTCGTACCGCGAGGACGGTCCGGCGGATGCCGGACTGGACGCGGCACTCGAGGGGGCCCGTCAGGCGTTCTGCGATGCCCTTGACGACGACCTGAACGTCTCGGCGGCACTCGCCGCCGTGTTCGACCTCGTGCGCGATCTCAACCGGCGCATCGAGGCGCGCTCCCTGTCGACCGACGATGCGGCACGCGCGGTCGCGGCTCTTCGCGATCTCGACCGGGTGCTCGGCGTGCTACCAGAGCCGGCCGTGGAGTCGCTCGACGCCGACCTGCGGGCGCTGCTCGACGATCGGGACGCCGCACGGGCCGCCCGGGACTGGGCCGCCTCGGATCGGCTTCGCGACGAGCTGGC